>JBMYUM010000096.1:0-11521 GCA_049605375.1 Phycisphaerae bacterium
AACGGGCCTGCGTCCTCAACGGCATCAAACACCTCAATGGCAACGGAATCATCACCATGGCCCGACAACGTTGCCACGTCGAAATGTTGATCGGGACGACACGACACAAGCACCGGCGTGACCACTGAAGACATGGACCGAAACACGCGCGAAAGAACCGTTTCTCCCTGTAGTTCAATACGGGCCTTATCGGACCCCATCCGCCGGCTGTAGCCGCCACACAGAATCACGCCGGCTGTCTTCACGCGACTGAACCCCTGAACGATCGATAGTGTGAAATGAACGCCTTCAACGAACAGGCGGCACTAAACTCGGACCTTGGGCTATCCGATAACCGAAAAAGGTGAGCGTGAATCTGCGCTCGTCGCGTTGATAGGAGTTTGCTCAACCGGGCAAAACGAACCGGCAGGAGATGAATGATGTTTTCAAACCGTCGAGCAATCGTGATCGTGGCGTTCGCTGGCATGCTCTTGTCAGTAACAGGTTGCACTGACCTCCAGGTGTCGGAAGCCGCACGCCAGAGCGTAGCGACATTCCTCAGCACCGTGGTTAACACGGCCATCAACAACACGATCTAGTGCAAGACTAGGCCGGTACCGGTTCCTTGCCACGTGCAGACTGTGCAGTGGAACCGGACTTGCTGAGATAGTCCTGAACCGCAGCCGGAACCCCTTCTTCATAAGAGATTGACGGCTTCCATCCCAGTTGCTCCTTCGCCTTGTTGCATTCGAAGAAGCAGACACGCCCCATCAACCAAACAGCATACCGAGTGACAAGCGGTGGGTTCTTGGTCTTAAAGAGATGACCAAAGCACTCCATCATGTACGCCACGTTGTAGGCGACACCATAGGGAACCGTCGACTTTACCTCGGGCTCGCCCAGCGCCTTTGCGATCATGTTGAAATACTGCCCTTGCGTCATGACGCCGTCGTGGCAAACGTTGTACGCTTCGCCCGCCGCTCGCTCGGTCTCGACGGCCATGATCGATGCTTCAGCAACATTCCCCGCATGAGCCACGTTGAGACGGTTGCTTCCATCGCCGATCAACTTCACCTTGCGCTTGCGGATCTTATCGATGATTCGCGGCATGGTCGCACGGTCACGCTGACCGTAGAGCCAGCTCGGACGAATGACCGTCACCGGTAGTTTTCCGGATTCGTGGGCTGCCCAAACGTGCTTCTCAGCCTCTACTTTCGCGCGGCTGTAGTAGCTCCATTTATACAAATCTCGTCCCAGAGGGGCCGTCTCATCCAGCACCAGACCCGGTTCGTTCGGGTGACCATAAGCACTGATCGAGCTGATATGGAGGAAGCGACGGACGCCGGCCTTTTCTGCCGCGGACAAAACATGGCGCGTACCATCAATCGTAACCCGTACGAAATCGTCCCACGGACCCCAATCGCCGACCCGAGCTGCCGCGTGATAGACGGCATCCACGTCGCCCATCGCCGCTTCAATGGCGGCCGCGTCCGTCAGGTCACCTTCCGCGATTTCAGCCCCGATTGACTCCAGGAAAGCCGTGTCGCTGCCTGATCGACACAAGGCCCGCACGTTATAGCCACGGCGAACCAACTGCTCTGCAATATGACTGCCAAGAAGTCCCGTACCGCCGGTTACCAGCGCCAAACCGCCGTTTTGTTGATTGGTAGTGCTCATGAAAGCTAGCATAAATAGACCGTACCGGGGGTCAAGGAGCCGCCGTTGCATGACGCCGATCGGAATCAGCCACCTGGTGAAAACACCAGCTAATCCGATTTGCCTAAAGTCCGACAACCACAATACGATGTAATGAAGATCGGGGTGTGAATTGCTGAATGCATGAGCCGATACCCTCATTGACAAAGGTCAGTCATCTGAGTAGTTTCGAAAAGGGTATCTGGGGGCTTTTGATCACCGAAAACGTGTTTTATGCCCCTCCTGGTTCGCCCGGCTTAGACGATCCCAGGCGATGAACGCATTGCTGCGTGGTAGACCAATGAGAAACTGGAACAAGAATTGGAGCAACGTCCTTTGCTGGCTCACGGCCCGCATGATGTGGATTCTTCTGCTTGTTTCCCACACCGGCTGGTTCATCAAAGGGCTAAACGCCGGCAGTGATGCCTTCTCGTTGAGCCTCCTCGGCCTGACCCTCGTCCTCTTCCTGCTCAAATCCATTGATGTGCCGTTCCTGCGCGTTCAGTGGACGAAGCAACGTATGATGGCGGCCATTGTCATTGTGCTGCTGCTGCACGTCGGTGTGATTTCAGACACGGTTGACGCTGACGCCTTTGCCTGGATTCTCGAGCACGATGTCAGCTTCCTTCGACTCTCATTGATTCTGACGTTGGCCGCCCTGGCCCTGCGTCTCGCTTCCCAAACAAGCACCAATGCTCGTTCCCTGCACACGCTGCAGTGGTCGGCCATTTCCGCTTGCCGCAAAATCGAGCGCCTTTGTACGCTCTCCGCGTCGCCATTGCGCGGCCCCCCCACAGCCTGATTCAGGCATTCCAATGGTGGAACCGTCTCGGTTTTTGCGCTGACAGGCGCTCACGAACGGTTGATCAGCGGACAATCGCTATCTGATTCTCAGCGATCCTTCGTCCATCTCATCGAATGCTGTCTTCGGTTTCGTTCTATCGTAAGTCCATTATTCAAATAGATTTAGAGAAATATCGATGCGTTTTGTGCGATCGGTATTGATACTGAGTCTCAATTAGGTAGGGTCTCGACCGGCAATCGAGTACCCGAATGCAAACTGAGGTCATGAATAGGCGCTCGAAAACGGGCGATTTGATTCATGACGCTCATTCACGAGGGAGAAAGTTCAAAATGAAGAATGTGAGATTCCTGACAGGTTTAGCCACCGTATTGGCTGGCGCGACCATCGCCTCGGCGGCAACCGTACCGTTCGTCGAGGACTTTGATGCGAATGCGTCACAGTGGTTTAACGGTGCAGGCAACGCACCGGCCAGCTGGTTGGCCAATGGTGGTCCGGATGGCAGCGCCTACATCTCAGAGCCAATTAATCTCGCGGCTGCGGCGGTTGATGACACGCCCATCGCCGTTCGTGGACAGGTGGGCTTTGGTTCAAGTGGTGGGGCTTTCGCCGGCAACTATATCGCTGAGGGGGTCACTGAATTTCGTACCTTTGTCCGCCACGACGCCCCATTCCCATTGACCTTCTATGCACGCTTCGCAGGCCCGGGCAATTTCCCAGGTGCTATCGCGGTGAACTTCGTACCGGTTTTTCCGAATCAGTGGACCGAGGTCGTCATTCCGATCGATCCCAACAATCCGCAGTTCATCAGCTTTGAAGGCACGGATTTCGGTGCTGTATTCAACAACGTCGGCAACATTCAGATCGGTGTTTCGGTGGCCGAGGGCCAGGCCGGATTTCCTTTTGACATCACCGTTGATGTTGATCAGCCCCAGATTCTTGGTGTGCAGTCTGTTCCTACAGTGAGCACATGGGGCCTCGTGGTTCTTGCACTGATGCTTGCCGTCATGGCCAAGATTGGCTGGCAGCGACAGGACGAGTTCGCAGTTTAGGAACAGGCGAAGTCATGCCAACGGTACTCTCTGATAGCGGAAGCAACGAAGAATGAAGATTCTGTCCTCTGCCATCGTTGTTCTGTTTCACGCCGTGTCGACAGCATCGGCCGGCGTGGAGCACCGCTTTGACACGCCGTCAGATGATGCGTGGCATTACCCGTTCAACTTCACCCCGGGCTTTCGACCGCTCGGCGGTGTCTTCAGCCCCGGCGGTGTTGACGACTTCAATGATCGAGATGGCATTTTGATTCTGGCATGGGATACCACTGAACTCATTGCTCCGGGCCAGGCGCTGTCCGCCTATGACATTCAAGGTCTATCCGTCACGGTCACAAACTTCGCGGCGAGCTTCCTCGTTCCGGAATGGACACCCGATTTGACCGTGGATGAATGGTACACCTATTACACCGGCAATCAGGCGGATACCGATCCGGGGCGGCCGATCGAATTGTTCGGGGTTGGTTTTGGCCCTGCATACGATGTGGATACGTGGACCGAAGGTGATAATTTCGTCGGCGCTACACAAAATGAAAATCGCCCGCGTGATCCGTTCCCGATGACCTTTGATGAAGTCACCGGACAAGAACTTCATTTGGAAGACAACCTTCGTGGCACGCAGAATGAAAGCCTGGTGCCACCGCTTTGTGACAGTCCGGACGACTCGTGCCCGTTCACCCCGATTCCCTGGGCCATCGGTCACCCTCAAGATTACACACCTGGTTCGCAACAGGTTCCTTTTGATATTCGCTTCGATATTGACCTGGATGCAGCAGACGAACTGGTAAGGGCTTATTTCCAGGAAGGTCTGCAACGTGGACGCGTGATCGTCAGTATCTCGAGCCTCCTGGTAACGGTTCAGCAAGGCTCATCGGTCGGTTATCCAAACGTGTTCATGAAAGAAGGCGTCTCTTTTGATCCGTTGGGAAAAGCGGCATCGCTCACGGTGACACTTGCATCGGAAGTGACTGGTGATGTCGAGCCGGATGGACTGGTCAGCCTTTCCGATTGGGCGTTCATGTCTGATTGCCTGATGGGGCCTGACACACAACCATCGACCGACGGCGCGCTGACCAGCGCTGAGTGCCGATGCTTTTTTGATTTTGATTCGGATGGGGACATAGACGCGATGGATGTGGCTGCATTCGCGCAGCTGCAGGATGAAGGCTGATGCCTTCACCGACTCACATATTTGCCTTAAGAGTAAGGAAACGAAGGCGATGAAGTGCAAGACATTTCGTAGTGGGTTTACCTTGATCGAACTGCTCGTGGTGATTTCCATTATCACGCTGCTGATTTCTATCTTGATGCCGGCGTTGGGACGTGCGCGAGAAAGTGCCAAACAACTGGTCTGCCGCAATAATCTGCGTAGCATTTGGACGGGTGTTCTTCAGTATACCTACGAACACAAAGACCGTGTCCCCTACCTGGAAGACATCAATCTCAAAGACCCGAATGCTGATCCGTTCGATCCGGCACGTGAGAATGCCAACACCGTCGGTCGGGTCCTTGATTTCTACATCAATGAGGGCAGCTGGGTGTGCCCCAGTGCCATAACCGGCTACCCCGCCAATGTGCCTGATGGCGAATGGACTATGACCTACTGGTTCCGAACCGCTGGCCCTATCGGTGAAGGTGTGCCCATCAGTTCCACCAAACCCGGTACAGGCGGCCCGCTGGATCCCTATGTCAGCAACTACGTTAACTTTGATGGACGACCCATTCGCTACCTCAGCGGCCGACGACATACACCGAGTAATCCCTTTGCGCCCAACAGGGATAACATTGGACCGTGGACGTTCGCCTTTCCGATCATCGCCGACATGATCATTGGAGATGAACAAGGGGGTACACCACGTTATCCGCATATGGGCGTGACCGAACGCCGCGACGATCTCGAAAAAGCGCAGTCACTTTTTGAAAAGAACGCTGGAACGGGACGACTACCATCCCGCATGGAACTTCATGCGTCGGGTGAGAAATCAAGAATCATGCTGACGAGGGTACCGTTCCCCCACAATGAAGGCTTTTAGTTTTCCATCAATCGACGTGACACTAAGTCACATGCATCCTACGTCATAGTGAGGTTGAAAGAAGTATATGTCGTTCGTGAAGACAAAATACAGAGATAGCAAAACGCCCGGCTGGTCGCTCGCGCTAGTGCTCATGGTTGGCGTTTCAATGTTCACACCCAACCGAGGCCTCGCAGCCACGATTGAATTCGATTTCGATACACCCAGCGACGATCGATGGCACTATCCCTTCAATGCAACGCCCGGTTTTCGAACGACCGGATCTTGCTTCGGTGCGGTTGGAACGGTTGATTTCAGCAACCGTGACGGCGTCATCTTGATCGCATGGGATACATCCGCACAAATCCCCCCGGGGCAGGGAGCAGAAAACTACGACCTGGACAGCATTCAAGTTACACTTACCGCCCAGGCGAACGACAACATTACGCCGACGTGGCCGATCGATACCTCAGTCGATGAGTGGTTTACCTATGATCTCAACGGTGACGGTCTGAACAATGCTGACGGTATCGAACGTGGTCAACCCGGCGATACTGACGGCGAAAGCACGGACACCGATGCCGGTCGACCGATTGAACTCTTCGGTGTTGCGTTCGGACCGACAACATCCGAAGCTGCATGGAATGAGTTCACCCCGTATGAGGGAGACGGCCCGCCACCAAACATCGAACCACGTGACCCCTACCCGTTCGTCTACCAGGATGGAACATCTGAAATCCTTCGCGTGGAAGAGCACGTCGACGGCCTTTACAACGAAGCGTTCGGTGTGACACAGTTTACGCCGACGCCGTGGAGCATTGGCGTACCCTCAGGATATACGCCGGGCGCACAGACGACGCCTTTCGACGTCACCTTCAATATTGATCTGAGTCTGTCGGATGGCGATGTTCGTGGGTATTTTCAGAATCAACTCAACAACGGCCGCCTGATCGTTGCCGTAACCTCCCTCCGGGAAGTCGTCCAGCAGGGGCCGGTTTCCGGTGTGCCAAGCTTCTACTTGAAAGAGGGAATTCTGCTGGACGTGGGCGCCAAGGCTGCGGCACTGAAGGTAACGACCGTTGAGAATCCGATTCCGGCTGTCTCTACCTGGGGCGTAGGCATCATGGCATTGCTGTTGCTGACTGCCGGATCGATCGGAGCACAACGGATGCCGAGAACCGCCTGATTCGAATCAACCTGGTGACAGGTTGATCGTGAGCGAAGTGCCGTCGCTGATCGAACGCGTCGCTCACGAATTCTAATCCAGCCCGTCACCCAAAAAGAGAACGGGTGCCTACCAATGGGGGAAGGCACCCGTTTCTTGTTTGTCAGCCTGAATCCTGATCACCAGAATCCTGATCACCAGAATCCTGATCACCAAAATCCTGATCAAGAGTCTCTTGATCAAGTGATGAGCAAGAGCCGTTACTTACGGTGGCTCGTACCCTTCATCTCCATGACCTTTGAACCGAACGGACCGAATTCCGTCCACTCCCAGACCATGGTGTCTTTGTCGGTGAACTTCATGGTACCCTTACCGTTCATGGTTCCCCATGAACTCTCCGTCTTACCGTTCATGGTCCAGATGTTCTTCTCTTCATCATACTTGGCGACGCCAGAACCCGACTGACCGCCATTACCGAACCAGGTCGTACGATAGCTCTTGCTGCCCGGGTCATACGTCCAGACATTCAGGCCGACGTGCTTACCGAAAATCTCCATATTGCCGTCGAACTCGTCAACCAGGTACCAGCCATCGCCGCCCCACTTCATCGACGAATTGCCCGTAAACTTGATCGTACGCGATTCCTTCATGTGGAAGGTGGCTTCGCCATCGCCTGACCAATTGCCCACAAACATATCCAACTTATCCAACTCAGACGGACGCTTCATCTCTTCGTCCATCATGGTCTTCATTTCTTCAAGCGTCATGTCGGGCATGCAGCCGGTCAAAACAATGCCGAACAAACCCAACGAGAACAACGAAACGACTTTCTTTGAAAACATGAGTCCTTCTCCTTACAAAACATGTTAAATAATCGATCATGGAGTCGGGCGAGAACGTAACCAAATACCTAACCTGGTACAAGCCCGGAAGTGAAACAAACTCCGTCTGCCGAAGTCGTTACCATGAATGCAGAAACAGCAGAAATGAAAAAAGGCGCCAGCTCGGGACCACGCGATACCGCATCCTCGATCGGTACCCTCACGGACCGTGTCAGCCAGCTGGCCTCACTGGATGCCGAGATTCGATCCGCCTTGCGTACCACCAGGGGCACTGAAGCCGCTCTTTCCTGGCTCAGGTTGGCGTTGTTCGGCCTTGCCATTGCCGCCTTCCTCGTACTCGACACGAATTCCTACCTACCTTATGCCGCGTGCCTGGCACTCATCTTGCCCTTCTTCGCAGTGGTCGGTCAACATCGAAAGATCATGCGACGAAGAAAGATCGCGGAAAACAAGCTGGCGGCGTGCCAGGAAACCGCACAACGCCTCGGCGGCAAGATCGTTTGCATCAACGACTGGCATGAGCCATCAGCGGCGGATGAGCAGACGGAAGTCGAAGGCTTCTTTGAGGACGGACAAACCTGGACGATTACCGCACAGGAAGTTCAGGATCTCGATATCCACAACGGGCCTGTGGGATTGTTCGGCCTATTAAACCGATCTGCGACCATTGCCGGTCGGCGTCGCCTGCAACACTTCTTTCTTCATCCGCTACTGGAAACCGATGTGCTCATCAAGCGGCAGGATGCAGTACACGATCTGGCGAAAGATACGGAAACACGCCTCCAAGTCATGGGAGCCATGGCAGCAGCAAGGCACCAGGATGATGCCTTCGATCGGCTGACGTCTGCCCTTCGTCATGCCACTCCCATTGCCAGCAACGGAACACTCGTCGCCCTCCGCGCCTGGGGCTACCTCAGCCTCGTACTGTTCTTTGCGTTCATGTACCTGGCCGGCACAGGAAGCATTGCATGGACGTATCTCATCCTGCTGCTTCTCGGCCTCAATGCCATCATCCTGCGACAGTTCCAGTCTGTCCTCGAATCCGAAATCAAGCGTTGGAAGAAGAGCGGCGCCGCCGTAGCCATCCTTGATGATGCCGTCCGTACCGGAGCTGAAGTTCTACCCGGGAACGGCCCCCTCGGCGAAATCCGAAAAGCACTGCAAACCGTTGTTGAACTCGGGAAGTTGCCGGCGCTCGCGAGATCCATTGCCTGGACCGAGAGCGGTGGGCTCTTCCATATCATCAGCAACCTGGTGTTCCTGTTTGATATTCACATTCTGCATGCCATCCAAAAGCATGCCATCGGCCACCGCGGCGAGCTTCAGCGATCACTGTCAGCCGTTGCTGAGCTTGATGCTCTCTGCAGCCTTGCCTGTTTTGCGTGGGAACAGAAAGAAGCCATCTTCCCGCAAACCGTTGACCATCACACCCTGACGATCGATCAAGGACAGCATCCTCTAATTGATCCGGACATCGCTGTGACCAACAGCGTTCACCTGGATACCAATACGAGAATCTGGATCGTGACGGGTTCCAACATGGCCGGCAAGAGTACCCTGTTACGGATGACGGCTGTCAATGTTCTTCTAGCACAAATGGGATCGGCGGTATTGGCCAAACACATGACATGGTCACTGGTGCGTTTGATCACCGACCTGCAGGCACACGATAGCCTTGCCGATGGCGAATCCTATTTCCTCGCCGAAGTCCGACACCTGAAACGACTGGTCGCACCACCAGATGGCCCTGCGCCGATTTTCGGTATCGTTGACGAACCACTCCGAGGTACGAACTCACCCGAACAAACAGCCGCCGGGATCGCCCTGGTTGACGATCTACGTGCATCAGGGCATTTCTTTATGATCGCTACGCATGAGCACGAGATTACAAATCTTGCAGACAATGCAACGATCAAGAACTATCACTTTGAAGAAAGACTGGACGATGATGGTATGGTCTTTGACTACCTGCTTCGTGACGGCCCCGCGACAACCAGGAACGCCATCCGTGTACTCGAGCGGGAAGGATTTCCCGAATCACTCATCAACCGTGCACGTCAATGGCTGCGGGATACCCACGGTGATTTTTGATTGGATGGAGAGACAATCAGGATGAAAAAACAGTCGAGTCGGTGACCGGGTCGATGCTCTCCAAGGAACCGGTTGCGATCGTAAATGTGAACGTACTGCCGACACCAAGTTTGGACTCGATCGTCAACTCACCACCCAACAAACGACACAGTGAGCTGGAAATCGGAAGACCGAGCCCGGTTCCACCAAATTCACGAGTCGTGGACGTATCGGCCTGACTGAACGGCTCGAATTTCGAAAGCCGCTGACAAGCATCCGCTGACATGCCGATTCCCGTATCCACAATCTTGAAACACATCAACGATTGCTGGACATCAGCCGACAAGTGAATCGAAACACGACCGCGATCCGTGAACTTCAACGCGTTTCCGATCAAGTTCACCAATATCTGACGGAGCCGCGCCGGGTCAGTTTCGATCCGTGCTGGAATCGGAGTTTCGCAGACCGTACGCAGTTCCAACCCCTTCTGAATCGCCTGCCGTTCCAGCAGTTGTGTGACATCGAGTAACACCTGCCTTGGACACGTTGCCAGCTTTTCTATTTTCAGCTGGCCGGAGTCAATCTTGGACATATCCAGAATGTCATTAATGATGTACAGCAAGTGCTTGGAATTCTGGCGTATCGTCGTAATCGCATCCGCCGAATCAGAAGACAACGAGCCGAGGTCGCCAGACTCCAGTAATTCAGTGAAACCCATGATAGCCGTCATGGGTGTACGAATTTCGTGACTCATGTTCGCCAGAAATTCACTCTTCGCATGGTCGGCCGCTTCTGCCTGGCGCCGTGCCTGTTCAAGATGCTCAACAGTCCGCTTACGCTCGGTTACATCTCGCGTCAATGCAATCACCAGATTGGGTGGACCATCAGAATCCGACGATGGTGGCAACGCGACGCTCACCTGTTCCATCCAACGGTGCGTTCCTTTCAATCCCTCGATCTCAAACTCCTGCACAACGCGTTCACCCGACAGTGCCATCCGAATACCATCTCGAAACAAGTCGTGATAAGGCGGCAAGACAAGGTCATAGACAGACGCCCCGTCGACCTGCTCAAAACTATCCGCATCGATCATCGTCAGCCCGGCCTCGTTCATACTGACAAGGCGCCCTTCACGATCGACAATCTTGATGCACTCCGGACTCGTATCAAATATCGCACGAAGACGCGCTTCGTTTGACCGCAGCGCAGTTTGATCAGGTACGGGAGTCCCGAAAATTTTCGTGGGGCGCAACAGCAGAACGACACAAGCAAAAACAGTCAGACCAAGCATGGGAAGGAACAGAGGATGAAATTCCAACAAGCCAACCAAGCTCATGCCCGCACTCATCAGGACCGAAAAAAGAGCAATGATGACCGCACGACTATACAAAATATTTCATCCCATTAACGAGCGTACGACGATTATAAACCCGGCCCACTGGAGAAAGGCAACGCAGAGTATGCTCACCCTTGCATTCCGCATCCCCCTTGCATTCCGCATCCAGAGATCCCCTCTGTAACTCAGGCCTCCAGATATACTCATCGATTGAAAACTAACGCCAATCGACAACCAGTCACATCTATCATGAGGAGGTAATACGGCATCCACCTGACATCAGTATACTGATTATCAGACATAGATTCAGTCTTCTTCTCGCTCCCCAAGAATCGCGAATTATCGGGTGATTCCCAGAGCCACTGCCATCTGTGAGGCTATCAGGGTAACTTACTCTGTGATCGATGCTTTGAGGTAGGCCAACAGTCGTGACCGCAGATCCGGCGAATCGAATATCCGTAAGTGTCGCGCACCTTCCATATGCCAAATGTCACGGGCACTGCCGGCATTCACATAGAGTTTATCACTGTGATAAGGCAAGACGCCCCGATCAGCCGTGCCATGAACA
>JBMYUM010000097.1:0-11521 GCA_049605375.1 Phycisphaerae bacterium
AGTCGGCCATGGTCACCCACGGATCGGCGGCTGTCTGGAACGGGTAGGATTCCCCGATCCGATCCACTCGTTGCATGATGCGGTAGAGTGCCCACCGAAGAACGATTGGTTCCTGCACTTTTCCATATTGCGGATTGTTACGGTAGGCGGGGTCGCGTGCTTCGTTATCAAGCAGGATCGCTTTGACGGTCGCTTTCAAATCACCTCGCATGCCCGTGCCGAAGGGGCCGCCGCCTTCGAATGCGGTCGCGACACGCGCTACGTATTCCGGGCTTGGGTTGCTTGTCACCAATCGCTGGATCAGACGTTTGCTGACAAAGGGGGCGCAGTTTGGGTGTTGAAAGAGGTTATCAATCGCATCTTGAATGTCATCCAGCGCGGCCTGTTGTGTTTGACTGCCGGGGTTTGTGATCTCTGGAATCCAGCCACCGGCGGGAATCGCTCCCGGATAGTCGAGTAATTGCTTGCTACCAAACTCGTGATGTTCGGGCCGCATCAACATGGGGTAATATGGCGTTTCGCCGTCGGGTGCTTCCCAGTTCCACGTAAAACCCGTGAAGATCCTCGCGAACTGCTTGACCACGTTGTTGTCAAACGTGGGAATCGGACTCCCATGATTGTCCAGGAGTTGAGAGCCATCGAGATTCAGCTCCCAGAGTCCGATGGTATGCAGTTGTTTCACTTCCCTGGCGAAGTTCTCATCCGGTACGGCTCCGGAACCGGGATCAGCCTTCCGGTTGTCGATGTACGTGAGAAAGACCCCCATGTGATGGGAGTGGGTGATGAAATCGAGGAGATCGCGGTAGTTGCCGAAGGCGTGGTGCAGGTATTGCGTGTAGTAGTGCATGGCCGGTCCGGAGCTGAGCCCAGCCTGTTCCCAGTTCATCACAATGATCTGTAACAGCGCCCATGCCACCCGATGCCGTAACTGGTCTTCCGCATAAATGCAGACGTCGTCCCAAATGTGGGCGGGATGATATCCCCCGTATCCCCGTTGATCATGTTGAAGCAGATCGTCGTAGGATAATTCGCTTACGGGCAACTCAAACTGGTTGTCGATCCACGCTTCGTAACCGTTTTCGACAATGTACTGAACATGATCGGGTGTCGGGCCAAACGCAGCCTGATAAAGGAATCGACGAGCTTCGTTCGCTGTCACTGGAGCGGTTACATCGAATTGCCCCGGAGAAACGGAAACGACTGTTGAGCCAACGTTGGAGGTGAAAGCGTTGGAGACGATCAAGGTGACGTCGAAATCGCCGGTGGCATGAAAGGTGTGTTCCACGACGTTTCCGATCGCCTGGTTACCATCACCGAAATCCCAGCTGTAATGCCAGGATTCCGGAAATGACAAGCCCGGATGATTCGCTGCAAACCTCACGGTCAGCGGTCTTTCACCGAGGAAGGGCAACGCTGCCACGGCTACCGGCGGAATGGAATTGTCTTCTGCGCAGTTCAGCGCACCACTGAATGCCACCTGAATGACACGCCAGTCTTGCAGGTCTACATCAAAATCCTGATCGTAGTCGTACTTGAAGCAGGCAAGGTTGGGTGATTCCGAAGGTCGTCCCGCGCATTCCAGCCAGCGACTGAAGTCATCACCATCAACATCTCCGTCCTGATCATGGTCACCCGGCGCCCCGGGCACACATGCGTTATTCAGGTCGCCGACCACGAGCGGCGATCTATTACCGCGTGAGGCGAGGTTGTTACTCGTCCCCCTTTGCTCACGAGACAATGTTCGACGGTTGCCATTGTGATTATCAAGATCGGTCCCCCACGCGTGCGGAATAAGAAGCCCCATCCACACCCCTACCAATAAACATGGCAGGCGATGCTGGCTCAACCAACAAGCGTGGCTCGGCATGCCGTTTATCTTTTCCATTGAAGGAGGACATCCACGGATCTTGACGCTCTTTCCCACTTTCCGTTTGCCGTTCTCAGAGATTCACCAGCCGTACGACGCAGGCATGCCCTGGGATTCCATCTGCTCGGCCGCATGGCTAGCAAGATAGCCCGTTAGTGCGCATGAGTTCTGTCACGTCGGCTGCATGGAGAAGCTAAGATTGACAAAAAGGGTAAAACAATGCGGGCTCCGATTCAAGCGGAATGGGATTCCAGGGAAGAATCCTCACCACCGCCAAATACCACCTATTGCACCCAGACGATCCAGATATGCATGCGCCATCGATAATCCTCTCTACACTGGCGTAACAACCAAACCCAACATAACCCACCGTGCGCAATGGATTTACGCACTACGCGAATCGCATTGGCAGTCGATTCGGATGAGCTGGTCGTATTCACGTCGCCGCACATCTCGGCGAACTCTACGTTAATAACGTGCAGGGTGATCTATGGATTTGATGCCGTGACCGATCAGGCTAGCGAGGATGGTCACAACGGGGACAGGCGTCCCCTTCCAGGTCGGAGAGGTTCAAGCCGCACATCATGCAGCCGACCTTCCCCCAGTTGATGAGGGCGGTTGCCACGAGTTTTGAACCTTCGAAGCTCAAATGGCTTTCATCGATCAGGGCTGACTCCCCGAGTGGTGTGAGCACCTCCAGCAAGTCGAGACAGGGAATGCCGTGCTTTCGGCAGAATTTGACGAGCGTCTGCTGCGCGATGGGCTTCGGAGCACCTTCGGACAGTTGGAAGCGAAAGGGAAAGACGATGACGGAGAACGCTGCGTCATCCGCCTGCACAGCGTCCCTGAGTCGCAGCAGGTCATCGAAGACGAGCTTCCAGCCGTTGGCCACTGTTTCCGGCATTGGCTCCTGGAACAACTCTTGCGCGTTTCGAACCTGTCGACCCTCCGGATCAACGAGTGCCCGCATGAATGCTGAATGGCGCATGAGCCATGACTGCCAGGCGGGCGGCGGCGATTGCAAGTTGTTCTGCATTTCAGCGACGTCGTTCAGGCAGAACCCCAGGAAGACGTGATCTGGCCGGTATTTTCGTGCGATGCGGCGATAGGCCAGCAGTTCTTGCCGGGTGGACCAGCCGGGTGTGGCGATGTTGAGCACTTCGGCCTGCAAGCCAATCTGCTGCATGAATGATTCGAGCAGGACGGGGTAGATTTCCTGCCGGCGCAGGCCATGCCCGATCGTCACGCTGTCACCGATGCATGCGATTCGATTTACGCCTTCCTCCTTGATCAGGGCGTGGTCACGATCTCGCATTCCTTCTGCGTTATGGCCTTCGCCTTTCAGGACCCAGAATGGCTCACCGTCGGGTGATTGGCGCCAGTCGGCAAAATAGGCGGGCGCAGCCTGACTCTTGCCGATGCCCAGGATTCGGCAGGCCATTTCAGGCAATACAAGCAGAATCGCCAGGATGATCGCGCTGAACAGCAGCTTTTTGGAACGGGTCAACTGGTTCATACTCGCCCATTCTAGGCATGGGAATACGAAAGGTATAGCGGAACGAGCGGACCTCTTCGGCCGGATTCGGGTGTGACCGAGCAAACTACCGACGACTGGATTCGAACCAGTGACCTCCGCGTCCACAGCGCGGCGCTCTAACCAACTGAGCTACGTCGGCACAGGTTCTCCTGGCGGACAACCACGAATTTAGGATACCCCTCGTCATTGAACTGACAAGGGCAATCTTCGGATTTTGCGTGATCCGAATTCGTTCCGGCTATTGGGGTTCCAGGGGGTCTTTGCGCGTTCAGGCGACGTTTGCGTCGGTCAATTGGACGCTGACTCTCGTGGAAACACCGGGTTCCTGCATGGTGATACCGTACAGTTGATCGGCAATGCTCATCGTTCTCTTGGAGTGCGAGATGACGATGAACTGGGATCGATCATTGAATTCCTGGATGATCCGGTTGAAGCGATCGTTGTTGGCCTCATCAAGTGCGGCGTCGACTTCGTCGAGGATGACGAACGGCGCTGGTGAACACTGCACGATACTCATGAGGAGTGCGATGGCGGTCATCGATTTTTCCCCACCGGACATCAGCGAAATTGACTGCAGTTCTTTTCCCGGGGGTTGGGCCACAATCTCGATTCCGGTATCCAGCTCGTTCTCCGGATCTTCAAGAACGATATCGGCTCGCCCGCCGCCGAACAGCTTTCGGAAGAGCGTTCGGAACTGTTCGCGGATGCGTTTGAATGCTTCGCCGAAGCGCTCTCTTGATTCTGAATCAAGTTTCTCGATAAGTTGTTCAAGCTGCTTGCGGGATTCTGTCAGGTCACCGCGCTGGCCCGACAGGAACTCGTAACGTTCCTCAAGCTCGACCAGTTCATCGATAGCGCCGAGGTTGACGTTTCCGAGCCGCGCCATCTTCTGTTCCAGGGTTGCGATTTCTTCTTCGACGGCCGTCCAGTCCTGATCCTCGTATTCGTATGCCTCGTATTGTTCTGCGAGGTCAATGTTGAGGTCTTGTTCGACGCGCCGCGTCAGTTCTTCGATTCGCACCTTCGTTTCGGCGAGGGCCATTTCCCGTTTGTGACAATCGCCCTCGACGGTTTCCTGGGTGGTTCGGCATTCGCGAATTTCGTGCTGACGACCATCTGAATCGAGTTGCCACTGCTGGCGATCTGAACGAAGTCTTGCGGCTTCGGATTCGAGTTCCGCCAATTGTTCCGCCGTTTCGCGTGCATCAACCCGTCCCTTTTCAATGATCTGACGGGCATCTTCTTTCTTCGCGGCGCACTGCTGCAGCTCATGATCTGCGGATGCAACAGCTGCTTCCAGATCGACGATGGACTGCCGCGTTTTTGCCAGCGTGTGCGCGGCGGCGGCTCTTTTTTCTGCGATCTGGCCCGCTGCCACTTTTGCGTCAGTCAGTTGCTGCTGAACGCCCTGCCGTTCTACGACGCACTCTTCGAGTTGGCGATTGATCTCTTCGGCGAGTTTTTCCCGCCTGGTGTTTTCCTGCTGCAGACCTTCGAGTTTCTCGTTGGCGGCTGCCACCTTCGCGAGCACGTCTTCCACCTGCTGGTCGATCATGTCGACCTCGCCCTGAATCAGCGGGAGTTCCGTGGCAATTCGCTCCAGGCTCTCACGGATTTTGTTGCAGAGCGCGTTGAATTCGACTTTGGTGGTATTGGTTTCGTAGATCCGGGTGCGGAGCGCCTGCTGTTCTTCTTCAAGGCCGGATACCTCTTCGTTGGTTCGACCGAGCCTGGTGCTCAGCGTCTCGATTGAACCATCGAGTTTCTCGACCTGCTGAGTGATTTCACGAAGTTCGCTTCGACGAGAAATGAGATTGGTGGCGATGTTTGCCGGACCGAGCAGCACGCGTCCATCGGTTTCGACGACCTCGCCATCTTCGGTGATGAACCGATGTCGTTCGTCGACCGTTTTTCGCAAACGGAGTGCGGTGTCCAGGTCGTCGACAAGCCATGTCGTCCCGAACAGGTATTCTGCCAGCTCGTTGTACTTGCTTTCGACGCGAACCAAGTCGCGCACGCGGGCTCGAACGCCTTCCGAACCGGCAAGATCCTGATCGATGAATGGGGCCGGCACGTTATCGAGGCTGATGAGCGAAACACGACCGGCGAGTTCGCCCATGGCGGCTTTCTGGGTGCGCAGCGAATGCTCGCTATCAACGACGATGATTTGATCCCTATCGCCCAGGGCGGCTTCCACCACGGTCGCGTTCTCGATCTCGGCGTCAATCAACTCACCGAGGAGCGTCGCCTGTTCTTGTTCGAACTCTTGCGTGCTCGGTGATTGGTCATCGGATTGATCCGACTCGTTCTCGCTCGGCCGCGTGGATTCCTCTGTTGAGGCTACTGCTTCGTCGAAAGGCTGCGAGAACAGATGCGCGGTCAATGGATCGACGCTGCGGCGTTCCGATGTTGTGGTGTCGCGATCAACCGGTTCTTGGGACGATTGTTCCTGCTCCGGAGCAAACGTCGTGACGATGCCATCGTCGGAGGATTCTCCGATCTGGTGACCGATGTTGTCTGGACCAGTTTCCTGCTGATTGGCGCCGGCATCACCGTTCGAGGTGGCGTTCGAGTTTGCGTTGTCTTGCGGTTCAAGTGTACGAGCGGTTTCGAGCCACTGCCGGACGCCGTCGCCGACGCCGTCCATGTTGTCTTGCAGGTCTTGCAGCAGTTCGCGTCGCGATTCGAGTGCTGACCGTTTCTGGCGGGCATCGGCAACTTGATCCAGCAGGCGTTGTCGAACGCTGTCGATGCGTTCTGCCCGTGCTTTCGACGCGGCCAATTCTTCTTCCAGGGTGTTGAGTTTCTGATCGACGTCGGTCAATTCGCCTTGCAGTTCTTCGAGCTTCTGCTGTTCGGCCTGTTTTTCTTCGTTGAGATCGTTGGCGCGCTGGGTCAGTCGTCCTTTTTGTGCGATGAGCCCTTCGCGATGCGAATTGAGGCGAACGATTTCGTTGTGTGCCTGACCGCTTTCCCGCAGAACGTCGAGCAGCGCCGATTTTTCTTCTTCGAGGCTTGCGCGAACTTCGGTGAGATTGCGTGCCAGATCGGCATCCTGATCGTTCAGTGCGGAGATGCGTTGATGATGTTGCTCGGTCTCCGCTTCCAGCGCGGCACTTTCCTGCTCGATCGTGTTCAATTCCTGCCGAGCGTGTTCAAGACGATCCTGATCGCTTCCGACACGTTCGCGAATGCGTGCGGCCTGCGCATCCTGTTCTTCGATACGATGCGAGGCGGCTTCCACACGTTCTTCGAGTGCGACGAGATCTGATTTCGCCTGGACAACACGGTTGTCGGTGGCCGCAATTTCTTCGGCGTTGGCGTCGAGGCGTACGCGTGATTCGCTTTCTTCCGCTTCCAGGCGGTTGATTTTTGTGCGGAAACCCGTGATTCGGTCCGTCAGTTCGGCGACCTGTTTGGTTTCATCTTCCCGGGCGAGGACCAGCTTGTGATATTCGGCCATGACATAGCTGGCGCGCAGTTCGTTCAGTCTGCCCTGGTATTCCTGGAAGTTTCGTGCTTTTCCGGCCTGAAGTTTGACGCGTCGCAGCTGGCTTTCGAGTTCTTCGATGATGTCGTCAATGCGGAGCAGGTTTTGCTCGGTGCGTTCGAGCTTTCTCTGGGCTTCTTTCTTGCGTGCCTTGTACTTACTGATACCGGCAGCTTCTTCAAAGATCAAACGGCGTTCCGCGGCGCTGCTTTGGAGCAGGCCATCAACCCGCCCCTGCTCAATGATGGAATAGGCATCGACGCCGACGCCGGTGTCGAGAAAGAGCTCTTTCACATCCTTCAAACGGGAAGACGAATTGTTGAGCAGGTACTCGCTGTCGCCTGAGCGGTACAGTTTTCTGGTCACGACAATTTCGTCGATGTCGAGCGGCACGGCGCGATCTTCGTTACCGAAGACGAGATCAACCTGGGCGACACTACTGCTTCGTCGAGTGCTTGACCCGTTGAAGATCATGTCGGCCATGTGTTTTCCGCGGAGTGATCGGGCGGACTGTTCGCCGAGGACCCATTTGAAGGAATCCAGCACGTTGCTCTTGCCGCAGCCGTTGGGGCCAACGATGCATGTTACGCCACGTCCGAACTCAAAGTCGACGCGATCGGCAAAGCTCTTAAAACCGGATAGAGTGATTTTCTTCAGGTACATCGGCTTGGGAACCTCCTTGTTACCCCTTTCATTCAGCCCTATCAGTCAAGCTGACGAGTTGATGGAAAGGTGCCGATCCATGGCAGACGCCCGCATCCATGCGAGCAAGGCGGAACCAATGCTATCCGGGGACTTTCCCCTATGCAATTTTTATCGGCTGCAATTTTGGCTGTCGGCCATCTGGACTCAGAATGGCGAAGTTATGGGCCTCAGGCCGGTGGGAACGCGTCGATCGTGCGGTGAGAGCCCATTCCTCTGGGATTTGTGGCCTGGTATCGACGCTATTGGTCGATGCGAAGGCGTTGATTTGGTTGTACTGATTGCTCTTGTGAAGGGTTGATCGTCGACGTTGTACCTGCGGGTGCAATCGTCATTTGCGCGTTTGCTCGCGCCTTGTTCTGTTCGACACCGTATGGGCTCTTCCAAAGGAAATCCCAGTCGATTGCCCCCAATCCAGAGGGCATCTCGACGAGATTTTCAAGTGTTTCGGGCGTGGCGGCCGACGCAAGATCGGATGGTGTGGCCTCACCTCGTTCCGGCTTGCCCACGGTTTCGTCCGACGTATCTGTTGCGGTCGACGTGCCTGTTGCATGTCTCATGAATGGCACTGTCAGTCCGAGCGACAGATCGGGGAAACCACTTTCATTCGTCGATTTCCGGGTAACCGGTCCCCCCTGACTGTTGCTGTCACTGCCGAGCTTCTCCGGTCCATGCATACGAGCGGGCAGGTTGCCCATCGCGGGCTTCGCCGGCGGCAAGGCGTTTTTCTCCGGTCGCAGTTCCGGCAGGTCGGTCTGCGCCGGCAAGTCACCGGCAAAGAACTGGACGGCGGCTTCCGGAATTCGTCGCACCTTCTCGTAGGCCTGCGGATTGGTCAGGCTCAGGTAGGCCATGGTCCCGGTGAGGCCGGTGGTCATGACCCCGCCTCCAAGGATCAATGGCGCGACGACCAGTCGCTGCACGAGAATGCTTCGACGATCATGCGTGGTGATGATTTCGTCAATCGAATCGAGGATCGGCATGCCGAGGCTCTTTGCCACATGGTTGGAGCTTCGATAGACGTGATCCAGAATCTCCGCGAGGATCACAAAGAGCACGCCGGCGGCGACACCAAAGACGATCGACAGAATCACGATGTTCTTCGCACTCGGGGAAATCGGGAGGCTGCTCCCATGTGCCGGTGGCCCGGCGGAGAATTTCACAAGTCGTCCCTGCTCGGTTGCGATGATTGCGGGGTCGATTCTTCCGAGCGTGCTTTGCAGCTTGGCGTATTCAGTTCTTGCGCGGGTGACGCGATCGCGAACCAGCGCGAATTCCTCCTGGTTCTCGAAGATGTTCTGCTTGGCCTCACTGAGATCGCTGATCATCTGGTCGTTGTCCGCGAGGCGTTGCGTGACATCGTTGAGTTTTGCCTTGAGCGAATTGACGCGTCCTACTGCAAGGGCTCGATCAATTTGTGCGGGAATCGTCGCCATCTGGCCTACCAGGGCGAGACTCGTCGCGTCGTTTGATTGTTGTTCGCGTGGTCCGAGTTCGGCATCTCTCGCCTGCTGGGCATCCAATTGCCTCTGCAGGTAATCACGTTTGCCAGTCAGTTCCACGACATCGGGATGCTGCATGGTCATGCCGCGCGTTGCTCGCAGTTCGGCGATCTCATCGACCACTTTCTGCATTCGTGCCGCGAGGGCGAGCGTTTCCGGAGATGGTTGCGGTACAGCGGGGCCTGCAGCATTGATGGGGCCTGGTATGGCCACGGATTGTGACGCAGCTCCCAGTGAATAGAGGACCTGTTCCTGCAGTACGAGGTCGGACTGCAAGCCGTCCTTCTGCATCATCATGTTTCGTCGTTCACTCTCAAGCTGTGCCAGTCTGAGGGTAATCGAGCCGGGGTTGTTTGGATCGACCAATGGGTGGTCGAGTCGGAACTTGGTTGCCATTCGCCGGGCGGTGGCTAACTCACCTTGTGCCACTTCGGCTTGCTGCTGGAAGTATTCACGCTGGTTCACCAGGTGATCACGAATCCACTCCTGGCAGCGTATGATGTAGGTGTTCTTGGTTTCATCGACGAGGCGTCTTCCGATGTCTCGATCCGGCCCGGTGTACCTGATGGTCACCTGGTCCACGAATTCTCCCGGAGAGCGGGTCGAGATGTTCAAACGGCTCGCGAGCACGCGAGCGATGCCATCGCGCCGGCCGATCGATGCGGGCGTCAGATTTCCGTCGGCATCACGTTCGAACGTATCGGTCAGACCCAGGTTCTCGACGACGGTCGACATCTGGTTCACGGACTTCAGGTCTTGAACCATCGTTTTTCGGAAGAACTTGAACGAGGCCGCGCCGCTCGAGATATCGAGGCTGAGTGCCACGGGGTCGTCACGTCGTTCAAACGTGGTGGTTGCGGAGTATGTCCGTGGCGAGTAGAGGCTGACAACAAAAGCGATGCTAGTGGCCAGACAGAATGGCACGAAGAAGGCCCATGGGTGCAGTGCGAGGATTCGCAAGACATCCTGGAGGATCTTCCGGATTTCTGCAAAGGACCGTTCTTCGTCGGGTCCATGAGAATCCGTTCGCCCCGGTAGCGGCAGTTGATGCCCTTGTGCATGTGGTGGCACTAGTGGGCTGTTATCGGGTTTGGACAATCGCTCATCACCTATAATGCCGGATGACTTCCGGACCCCTGTCGCACGTGCAGCATCCCTGCCTACCGTTCATGATTCCATTGCTACCTGGGTAGCCTTCTTGTTTTTCGGACGGGTTTCGAGGCCCCTTAAGGCAATCTATCGCTCGTGGGCGTGCTGTTTTCGGAACACGGGCATTACCGGACCTGAAGCTGGCCCTTCGGCACTTTCCACCCCCATCAATGCTGCTCTTGGGACCTGACGGGGTGGTCCTTCGGTGTGGTGAGCCGAGGCGGCGTACAGATTCTGCTCGTAATAGCGTTCGTACGATTCGACCATCGCGGCATCGCTGAACTGAGCGGCGCGGATGGCGGCTCGGTCGCCGGCCGTGGCACGCGTGTCGTGGTTGTGCCAGAATTCGCGTATTGCGGCGGCGAGTTCACCCGTATCACCAGGCATGATCAGCCTGCCCCACCGTCCGTCTTCCAGCAGGTCGACATTGCCGCCGACCTTTGTGGCGATGATGGCTCTGCGGGCCGCCATGGCTTCCAGTAGCGCGTTGCTCAATCCCTCGTTGTGGCTTGCACAAACATAGAGGTCGATCGCGGATAACTCCCGTCGTATATTTTCGCGGGCTCCCGTGAAGATCACCTGCGTTTGCAGCTTCAAGTCGTTCACCAGCTGACGGAGTGAATCGCGCAACGGTCCGTCACCGATGATGAGCAGCCTAGGCAATGCGCGGGGCACACCGGGCTTTTCTATCACGTCGTCTTCGGATTGTCGGATCATTTCCGAGAATGCACGGATGAGCCATTCATGGCCTTTGACCGGTGTCAGTGATCCGACAATGCCAATGACGAAATCAGCGGCATCGCAGCCCCACGCCTTGCGAATGGCCAGCATTTGTTCGGTCGCAACCGGGTTGAAGAATTCGTCATCCACGCCATTGGGTATCACTGTGGTTCGATATTCGGGCAGTCTGATTCTGCCTGCCAGTTGTGCTCGTGCCGCGTTGGATACGGCGGTGCACTCCGTCTGCATCCAACGTGCCAATCGGGCCGCGACTTTCACCGATGCTCGAATCGGCGCATTGTCTTCGAAGCCATGAAATCCGAGCACTGGTTTCGCGCCGGCGAGCACCGCAGCAACGGTGCCATCCCACCATGTTTGCGAGTTTCTCGCGTGCAGCAGCGTAACGTTGTTGCTCCTCAGGGCTTTGGCTAGTGGTAACCAGGCCCAATGTGATGCCCCCTGCACATTCAATGCGTGACAGGCAACATGATCCGGCAGTTGCTTCGTCAGTTGTCCAGCCTTGCGTAGTGTAAAGACGACGTGACGGAATCTAC
>JBMYUM010000098.1:0-11503 GCA_049605375.1 Phycisphaerae bacterium
ATCGCATTCGTCAGTGCAATATCATTGTCGTCAGCAACGCAACCGGTGCCGTCGTCATTGCAGAAGACGAGGTAATTGACGCGGAAACGCTTTGCGTCGGCCTCTTCATTGGGAATGAAAAAGTCGCGTGTGGCAGGGTCATCGCACAATCCCTCCTGACATCCTCCGGCCACGCTCGCGGCTCCACCGCCGGTGTTATTGGCGCCAGGATTATTAGCATAGTAGCGCTCCATCGTCGCACAGGTATGACCCGCAGGAACATTCTGCTCCCAATCACCCACCCAGTTGCCAGCGTCTGCAGCCACAGCGCCGGCTTGACCGGAGCCCCCCTTGCCGGCGCCAGTTCCACCCCATTGCAGAAGGGGAGCACCCGAATCGCTCAACGAACCATCGACCGGGCTCGGTGATTCCGCCGGCTGAACGGACTGAGGGTTGCAGTAAATAGCTGCATGGAATCCAGCATACAACGTAGGCGGAAACTTCGCTGTGCATTCAAAGCTTGGCGAGGGGAAGTCATAGACATTGCCGGTAAAGCCAACCGCCGCAGGTGCGCCGCTGTACCAGCCCGCACCCGTACGACTGAAGCCCAGTTGCAACCAATACGACGCCCCCTTCGTCAATTGCAAAGAAGCAAGATCGACGCGCACCAAGTGATCGCCGTCATCGTCAAAGTGGATACTGCCACCGGCATCGGGTACCAGCACACCGGCACCATTGGGGCAACCATCGAACAGCTCGAACGTAACCGTAAACGCCCCCCCCGTGCCACCACCGCCAACAAGGAACTCATAAGCGTCAAGTTCACAGTCACAACCGGGCGCCGTAAACAGATCGTCGGCGATCAGCCTGCCCGGTCCGGGAGGGAACAGGACGTTTGATTCGGTGTTCACGTAAACGGCCTCCGCTTCACCGGAACCGGCAGCGGCAGCGGCAACCGACGGTGATGAACCTGACCAGATCACCTTGTCCGAAACCGGATCAAAATGATGAACACGGACGGGCGTCGCGGCATCGCGAACCGCCAGCGTATTGAACGACAACGGCGTACTGTCATCAGCGGCCTGCGGCGCGGCCAACAGAGGCGCGGCAAACCCGAGCAGCATCGGGGCCCCAACAGCAAACCGAACCCCAGACAATTTCCTCATGATGTCGCTCCGAATGGTCTTGAACATTGGCTGTTTCCCTCTTTCGGTCGTGCGTTGTCAACTTGCACGAAGCAGACGATCGCGGCACGCTCCGCTGACGTGCGGCACCTGGCTTCGAGGGTTACCTTCCCCCGGCCAAGTCGTCGTCAGAACGGAACGGCGATCGCTGCAAACACGATGCGGAGACAGACGCAACCCTTCACGAGAATGGGCTGCACAGCCGTGGATGCATCGCTTCTCACTCGAATTATTATTGAACCCCGTCAGCTTTCCCCATAGACAAGTGTAGTCCCTGGGGCTGGGAATAACAACCTATCCGGACCTTCTTCCACGGGCCGTACGACCTGTTATGATCGGACATTGAGAGGCCGTACCGCGGCCCTGGGTGCCATTGAACAAACATTGGAGGCTTTGTCATGAACCAGCTCCTGGAACGATTTTGTCGGTATGTCCGCGTCGAAACGACAGCCGTCGAAGGCGTGGATGACTACCCCAGCTCGAAGAGCCAGCTGGACCTATCCAGAATGCTGGCTGACGAACTGAAGGAATTGGGGCTCCAGGATGTATCAATGAGCGAATTCGGCATCGTCATGGGAACCATACCTGCAACCGCGCCAGACGCACCGACGATCGCCTGGTTTGCTCACGTCGACACGTCTCCCGAATTCACCGGCAAGGATGTCAAACCGACGATTCATGAAAACTACGATGGCCAGGACATCGTCTTGCCCGGCGATCCGACCAAGATCATTCGTACCAGTGAGAGTAAAGGACTGGCTGATCTCAAAGGCAAGACCATCATCACAACCGACGGCACTACGCTGCTTGGTGCCGATGACAAAGCCGGCGTCGCCATCATCATGACGGCCGCCGCAGACTTGATGAATGATACCTCCAAGCCGCGCGGCCCCGTCCGTGTCGTCTTTACCTGTGATGAGGAGATCGGAAAAGGAACAGACAAAGTCAACCTGGCCGAAGTCGACGCCATCGCAGGATACACACTCGACGGCGAAGCCTCGGGGCAAATCGAGAACGAGACGTTCAGCGCAGATCTTGCGACTGTCAAAATTACCGGCCGCAATATCCACCCCGCTATCGCAAAGGACCGCATGACGAACGCCATTCGCGTTGCGGCCGATTTTGTATCACGCCTGCCGGCGGATCGCCTCGCCCCCGAGGTCACGGAAGGACGCGACGGCTTCCTTCACCCTTACGTGATCGAAGGTGGTGTTCCGGAACTGAGCCTCCGCATTCTGCTGCGAAGCTTCGATAGTGACGAGCTTGTGTCACACGCGGATCTGCTTCGCTCGATTGCATCGGAAGTCGAGGCAAGGCACCAGCACGCCAAAATCGAAGTCGATGTCCTCCGTCAGTATCGAAACATGAAAGAGTATCTGGAAAAGGAGCCGCGGGCCGTTGAACTGGCCGCGCGGGCGATGAGAAATCTCGGCGTCGAACCGACGTTCCACTCAATTCGAGGTGGCACGGATGGCTCGCGTTTCAGTGAACTCGGACTACCAACACCTAACCTCTCGGCCGGCATGCATAACTTCCATTCGCCACTTGAATACGCCTGCCTCGAAGAAATGCAGTCGGGAGTCGATACGTTGATCGAACTGGCACGTCTCTGGAGTGAGGAACGTAAGTAAGCGATCGGCCTGTTCGATGCTGCCCCTCTACGGCATCTTGCGAAGCTGGTCGAAAGCCCTTTGCAAGTCAGCGACACGGCGCTCTCGCAAATCCGGCGGCAGCTCGGAAAAGCGAACATGCCACTCCATAGTCGTGCCGTCTTCGAGTGGCACCACCACCTTCCCGACGTAAGGATCGGTCGGCGTCACAGGCTGAGACGTTGTGGACGTATCAGCGGATGACATGGACGCCGTTCCGTTGCCTGCAAGATCGTAGAACATGATGCCTTCCGGCTCGATCACATAAGCCAGCCCGGTATGAGCAGAGATCTTATCCAGCACAAATTCGACCGGCGCGTCAACCGCATTGATGGAGAAGCTCCGTTGAACCTGCAACGGGAGACCTGCCACCGCCTGAGGGTCAATCCGAACCGGCAATGCGATCATTCGACTGAGTTCCTGCAGCACGTCTACCAGCGGCCTGAAGTTCATACGCAAACTGATTGACCGTGACAAACGCTGTCGATGCTGATCGACCAGCGAAGAGATAACGATGTTGGGGCCGTCGACGCTCCAGGCCAGCCCTAACTGTTCGGCTGCCAATGTCAGAACGGTCTCTCCATCACCCGCCCCGACGCGAATGATGGTTTGCTCCAGTATATCCCACACATCTGGCGCCCCCACAGTGAACTGCAGCCGTTCGCGCAACCATGTGCGATCTTCGGCGTTACGCCCCGGCTGTGTCGCCAGTAATTCATTCAAAAGGGAGAGTTCTTCCCAACGGGGTGCCCGCCCCAGGGACAGCAATGACTCGCGCGGCACGACTTCGACAACGTCATCACGAAGCTCCACCCGCATGCCAAGAGGCTCAAACATCTGCGTAAGGCCAATTCGCAGCGGCTCATTTGTCAGGTCGAGCTCACGAATCAACTGACCACCACCGCCGGGAACAAGATCCAGGGCATCCGCCGAAATCTCGATCGGCACCCCCGTTTCCGCCGTCAGTTTGTTGATCGCCTCGCGCAACGTAATGTTGCGCAACGACACGGCGGCAGGTTCATCCAATGCCTGTCGCACCAGTTCAGATGGCAGCTGCGCTGACTGCGATGAAACAAGCCAGATCGCGGCGATGATAATCATGTTGCTGATCACACGTTGCTCCCTTACACCAGTCTTTCTTGCCGGGATAGCCGGTCAACACACGCACGACGAAGCAAAGGCAGCAAACCGATCACCAGGCATGCTGCTTCACCTGAGACCCGTGTCCACCAACCCCGGTCGCTATAACGGTGGCACCTCTTCCTGAACGCCTCGATGCGTAGAAACCGTCACGATCGACACCCGGCGATCCACCCCACTCCTATCATCATTCATCACATAGGAAACACGATTGCCACGACCAAGACTCGTCGCGACGGATTCGGCCATATCAACCGCCGCGGGCTCTGCCCCGGCATAGACAATGACATTGGCCCCCGTGGGGGCCACTCCCCCAAAGAAGTTGGCCTGGTACGCCATAACGAAGCCAAACACGATTGCGGCCGCCGCTGCAAACGGAATACCCACCCGGAGTATGCGTCGCGGCACGCCGGTTTGTCGACGACCGTCAGTCGCCCGGCGCCCCATACCATCGTCAGCTTCCAGGCGAGAAAGAACACCCGCACGAAATTCCGGACCATCGACGGTGATCGATTCGTCCGATCGTGCCTCAAGCCACGCTGACAGTTTCGCCTCCTCATCGGACGTCATGCCTTCGTTGCCGCTCTGCGCCAGGACCAACTCTCGAAATACATCGCTATCCACATCCGGCGTCACCGCTCCCCACGCAGTAACCCATTCGTCAACCTGCTCCAGTTTCCGACACTCATCAGCAAATGCAGAGGAGTCCGCGAAACCACCAGCACCCGTCGATGCCGTACCCTGGGTACCATCATCCGGTGAGATCGACGGATCATGCTGCCCGTCTAACGACTGACTGAACAGGAAGAGCGGATCCGTGTGATTCGGTTGATTGTGATCTTTACCACTCATCGCAAAACTCAATCATCTTGAGCAAGTACGGTCGTCAGTGGTGCCAGCCGTTGGCACCAATAGCCATTAAAAGAACTCTGCAAGCTCTTCCTTCAGTTGTTTGCGAGCTTGGAAGACATTCCATTTCACCATCTCAATACTGCACTCGAGAATTTCGGCGACCTGCTTCTGAGGCACCTTCTCAACGGAGAAAAGAATCAACGCCAGTCGTTGCTGGTCCGGCAATTTCTTCATGGCATTGTCAATCGCCAGCTGCAGTTCGGCCGGCTGAATGCCATCATCTTCTTCTGGTCGAACCACTTTGAGTTTTCCCGTTGCCGGTTCGCGCCATTCATCGGCAAAAGGCTCAATAGCATCCGTTGATGCTGCCTGACGCAGACGTCGCGAACGTCGGTGGTTCAACGACAGATTGCCGACTATTCGCAACAGCCAACCACCGAAGCGGGTTGGATCCTCCAACTGCTCCAGGCTCTTGAAGGCACGGACAAACGCATCCTGTGCAACATCCTTCGCATCCTCGGCGTGGCCAACCATCCGATAGGCAAGGGAAATCGCGCGGCGGTGGTACACATCCACCAGGCAACCAAAAGCGACACGATCGCCTGCGGTCGCCCGCTCTACCCACTCCAGCTCTTCCGTTGACAAACCAGGCTTACCC
This sequence comes from Phycisphaerae bacterium, assembly GCA_049605375.1. Classification (GTDB taxonomy): domain Bacteria; phylum Planctomycetota; class Phycisphaerae; order UBA1845; family UBA1845; genus JADFOB01. The sequence continues at coordinate 5,463 of JBMYUM010000098.1, forward strand.
TCATTTCCGGCTTCAACAGAGCTCAACGCATCGCCTCCGGATTTTCCGGTCATGCCCTCAGCCTCAGCTGTAGACACGCCAACGCCCCGTCCGTTAGAACTTCAACGTAGTTTGCACCCGAATTGTCGTTTTTGTCACCACGCTTCGCGGTGGTACGGCTCTTATGGGACAATGTCATCACGACAATCGTCTCCGTGCGACCGGGTGTCCAGTTACTGGCCATCATCTTGTGGATTGTCGGCAATTCACGGCTCATTCGGTCAGGTGAAGTCAGGAAAGCAAACCGATGGAAATCATCACCGATCCTGTGAAATGTCGTCTGGCCATCAAGACCGCCAGGCACCAGACGAGAGTCGGTCTCATCCCCACCATGGGGGCGCTGCACGACGGACATCTGTCACTCGTCACAGCTGCGCAGCAAAACGACCAACGCGTGATGGTCACGATTTTCGTTAATCCAACCCAATTCGGCCCGGGCGAGGATTTTGATGCCTACCCCCGTCAACTCGAACAGGACGCTGCGAAATGCGAAGCCGCAGGCGTAGCGTGGATCTTTGCGCCGGACAAGTCGGCCATGTACTTTCCCGATGCCAGCACAACGATTCGTGTTGACGGACTCACGCGTCACCTATGCGGCGCGTCAAGACCCGGCCATTTCGACGGTGTGACCACAGTTGTCGCCAAGCTCTTTCATGTCGCGCCGGCTCACGCGGCCTATTTCGGTGAGAAGGACTTCCAGCAGTTGCAGACCATTCGGCGCATGGTGCGCGACCTTGATATGGATATCGACGTCGTCGGATGCCCGATCATTCGCGAACCGGATGGACTCGCCCTCTCCAGTCGAAATCAATATCTTTCCCCATCGCAACGAGTGGCGGCGACGTCGCTGTCTCAAGCCCTGTTTCGAGCACAAGCTGTCGTGGCTGAGCAACCACCGGTGACCGTCGAGAAACTGGTCACCGACGTTCGTCAAGAAATCACAATGGCAGAAGGCGCTACGATTGACTATGTCGAGCTGGTCGACGAGACATCGTTGGAGCCGGCAACGGGAATGATCGACCGAAGGCTGCGACTGTGTGTCGCCGTCTATTTCGGAGAATGCCGTTTGATCGACAATCTTGCGGTGGACCCGACAGGTAGCGTGCGGTAGGATTCTGCCGTTCGCAGCGGGAACTGACGAAAGGCTGAACATGCATCCCCACCTGTTCGACATTGGCGGTATCACCATCACGACGTACGGCTTCTGCCTGATGGTCGGGTTTCTCACGGCAGTCTGGTTTGCCATGCGGCGCGCACGAATCTGCGGTGCCGATCCCGATCATATCGTTGACCTCGCGTTCGTCGCACTCCTGATGGGCGTCGCCGGTTCACGCGTCATGTACGTTCTTCACTATTGGGACAAGCGATTTGCAGACCAGCCCAATAAGTTACTTGCCATCATCGACATTCGTCAGGGTGGATTGGAATTTCTCGGCGGCCTGTTTGGGGCGGCCGTTGCCATCCTGCTCTACTTGAAGTTGAAGAAACTCTCGGTTCGGCTTTACCTGGACATCCTGGCACCTGGCGCCATGTGGGGTTTGGCATTCGGTCGCCTCGGCTGCTTCTTCAATGGATGCTGCTTTGGTGGTCTTTGCCCTGTCCCTGCTGATCCCAATGCGGTCAACCCACCCTACGCCGTCGAGTTCCCCTACGGAAGCCTTGCCCATACCCGACAGTGGGAAGAGCGCCAAATCACGGTTCCGGCTGAACTGATCACCACGAGCGCCCGTCCTGGGTTACTCCCGGCAACCACGCTTACGATGAGCGTCGAAAAGCGCGAAAAACTGATCAATGATTATCGCGAGGCATTGAACGCCCTCGAAGATGCGAAGGGCAAGTCGCTACCTGAAGACGAACGGACAAAGCTCCAGCGTAAGGAACGAACCGCAAGACGGGTTCTCGCTAACGAGGGTCTGGAACATCTGATCGCAGCCATGCGCTTCCCATCAAGAGAGCAGGGAAAGCGCCGAACGTCACCAAGTGAGCTGCAAGCCCTGGCTGCCCAGTCCATTTCACGCCCGGTTTACGCGACGCAAATCTTCTCTTCGATCCACGCGATGATATTGTCATTGTTTCTCACCGCCGTTTTCGCGTTTCGTAAGCGTCATGGCCTGGTGATCGGTTTGCTCTTCCTGATGTATCCGGTCGCCCGATTCCTGCTGGAGTCAATTCGTACGGACAACCCTCACGACATTGCGGGCCTGACGATTTCCCAGTCGATGAGCGTCGCAATGATGACGGGTGCAGCGGTCTACTTGTTTGTGCTTTATCGCTTCTTACCGGAAACAGCGCCGGCCGAAGTCCTCGCCAACAGCAGACCGAAAGAGGCGTAATCCGAACCGCTAGGGCAGATCTTCCTCACCCGTGGGTGGACGCTGAAAGATACCGTATTCCGGTTCTTCCTGTTCCGGTAGTTCGCCTAGATCGATGTTTCGTGCCAATGGAAGCACGAGACTAAGCATGATCGTCTTTTCAATCTTGTCAGCGTAGGCGTAGTCGCCCGGCAGGTGGTGGTAGTCCAAAACTTTGAAGATGTCTCTTTCGATCGTGATGTAGACTTCCTCACCCGCAGGAATCATGTAGATTGCCTGCACGAGATCTGGAAAACTGTCGACCTTCTCACCTTCCGCCCATCGAATCCGATCATTCTGTCGAATACCACCGGCGCGAGCAGGCGATGGCGATGCGATCTTGTTGATATGCGCACCGCCAGTACGACGGGCATGGACGGAAATCCCAAGCCAACCGCGGTAGAACGACTTCCCTGTTTTCAACACAGAAACGATCTCGTCAATCCGCTTCTTGGGGAGCACGAAGCCAATACCCGAATCGTAAAATTCCACACCGGCCAACTCACCCGGTCGCTGCGCCATCGGCACACACAGACCAACAACCCGGCCTTCGATATCGGTCAACGGCCCACCGTAATTCGCTGGACTCAATTTGGCATCGGTTTGGATCGCGTTACCGTGCATGCGGTCCATCGCACTGATTATGCCGGCCGTCACCGAAGGTCGATCGCCACCGAATCCCAGCCCCAACGCAACAGCCCATTCACCAATCCGAATGTCCTCAGCGTCTTTCCAGACAGGCTCTTCCAAATCGTCCGCATCAACTTTCAAGAGTGCAATCTTGCGAACCTTGTCACGAGCCACAAGCTCCGCAGGAAGGCGACGACCATCATGAAGTACAGCGAAGATCACAAGCGGATCGCGGACAAAGTTGAAACTGCTGGCAATGATCAGTCCACTACGATCGTAGACCAGACCGGTGGTCGGACCATCAGCCACGGTGAAACTGGAACCCGGTGTGTCGCGGAAGAGGTTGCGGGCGTTTTGGCGGCGACGCTCTTCTTCATTCTCTTCCGACGGGTCGGCTTGAATACGCTGCGGCGGTTGCGATCCACCAACGGTTTCGATGCGGACAAGTGAAGGTCGTATATCCTTCGCTACGCGCCGAAACGCATCCTGCGTTGCTCGAAGTGTCTTGAACTCGTCTCCATGAGCCTCAGCTTCAAGACCAAATGAATAGGACAGGACAAGGCAGAGCAAGAACAGGGCTCCGCCCCCGGAGGTCTTACGGTTCGTCATTCCTGATCCCCTTTGATCTGAACCGTCAAAATCTTGCCTCGTCGCTTCAAGACAATATCAATCAGCGCGTCGCCAGGCAGTCCACGCATGCGCTCGTTGTAGTCGTCAACTGACGTAATCGTTCGACCATTGACCGATAGAATCAGATCGTCGCGTCTAATTCCCGCCTTGGCAGCGGGCGATGACCTCTTCACACGCTCCACAAATGGTAGCGTCTGTTGATAACCGGCTTTCGCCATACGCAAGCCAATATCGAGCGGACCCGCAGATCGGCCGGCAGCCCGTGCTCGCGCGGCTTCCATCTGAAGGTCTGGATCGAGAGCTTCCTGGACAAAGCTGCGCAGAACATCCGCCGGAATCGCATAATTGAAATGGGTATGCGTGAGGTTCGAGGTCACCCATCGCCCAACCATGCCGACGAATTTCCCCTCCAGGTTGACGACCGCACTTCCGGGACCACCGGGATTGCTCGTGATGGCGTCAATGACAAGCACATCACCTTTGTATGGAAAGTCTTTGACGCGTCGCCGGGCATCAAGCGGTCGCCGAATTGAAAAAACACCGTGGGCAATGGAAACAGGTTCATCGCCTTCCGCCACTTTGAACGCATTGCCGGCCGCAACAACCCAGTCACCCGGCTCAAGTTCCACGGCCGCATCCAACGAGAATGATGGCAAGGAAATACTACGAAATTCCTTATCGATCCCTGGTATCTGTTCCCGCTCCAGTTGCAGCAAAGCCAACTGCCGGCTTCGGTCGCGATAAAGAACGTCCGCGGTGTAGCGTTGTCCTTGGAAATCGGTCACGCGTACGGGCTCGGCCTCGATCAGCAAGGAAAGATTGGTCACCACCAGTCCATCCGAGTCGACGACGATACCCGTACCGTAGCCGACCTGCTGGCCTGCACCGAGACCATAAAGTTTGACGACGCGTCGGCTGGATAGCTCGATCGCCCGCGCATAGCCGTTGTCCTGTGCTCCAACAGGCGCGGACGCCAACGCGATCACCGCCATCATGACCAAACCGCAGGTCCCCCGCCAAACACAGCGACATGAAACACCGGCCGGATTGCGAAGCATCATTCGCTTTCCTCCCCGATGATCACACTTTGCAAGTCGGAGGCCGAGTCTGGTTCGGATGGACGCTCCACTTGTTCTGGAACGCGCCATTCATCAAATACCCATGAATCCATCTTCCAGCGCAGAATTCGTCCGGGTTGTTGGATCGTCACTTTTGCGGGAACTTCCGCGACACCTGTATCCGCAAACTCACAGAAATCGATCACCACTTGTTGCCCCGAAGGCTCATCACTGGCGACCACTTGCTCAATCCGTCCGCGATCCGCATTGATGTGAAGTCGGACCATCGTGTCCGCATCGGTTTTCCAATCCAGAACAAGAACCTCACACTGTGGAAGGGCACACCCATGATCCAGACGATACAAGCGATTGCTGCCTTGGTGAGTGATTTGCCGGTAGTCGTGGTTCGAAGCAGCGTCCGTCCACGCGGCGAACACCGTCGCCAAACCGCTGAACGTCAGGTGCTCAATCGTATCGACCGCGAATGCTTCAGCATCTGGCGCAGCCTGCTCCGTGGTCCCCTCCTCGCTATTCGTGATGATGCGTTGAGATGCAGCATCCGTCCGGGCGAATCGGAGAATCTTATCATTTGCGTCGAAGCGAAGTTCAAACTGACCTACGCCCACACCCGGACCGTCTTGACCCTCATCATGTCGTTCCGCTGTAACAGACGTACGCAATCCGGCGGGGTATTCGTCCTGCGGGCCAGATCGGGAAGCCATCTGTGCTTCATGCAGCCCTTTCAGTACGCGGACGGCTTCACGGCGATTAACGTCACGATCCAAGCGATACGGTCGCGACATATCCGGTTCGATGGGGTCGAGCTTCACAATAATATCTTGTAGCACACCTTCGCGCCGAACCGTCACCTTGACGTGGCGATCAGCTGGATACGTCCCCATTAAGCTGACGAAGTGATTGGGCGATCGAATCGGTTGATCATCAATGCGTAAGAGCTCGTCGCCCAACTTGATCCCGGCAACGTCCGATGCAGCTTCCGGGATAATATTGACAAATTGGAGCTTGCCGTTGGAACGCCCGACCTCACGCTCAACAAAGGCCATCATCGAGCCGTGTTTCGCCACGTGCCCCGCACGCAACGTCGGAATAAACATTTTGATCTGGTTCGCTGAGATCGCATAACCAAAACCTACGTTGAATCGACCTCGGGTATTGACCGAGATACGACCATTGATTCCGATCACTTCACCTGCCATGTTGAACAGCGGACCGCCGGAATTCCCCGGATTAATGGACGTGTCTACCTGAATGCAGTCAGAGTAGATCAGGTTGTTGCCAACACCCCACTGATATCGATGCACGCCGGTCACAA
>JBMYUM010000099.1:0-245 GCA_049605375.1 Phycisphaerae bacterium
TTTCGGATCCACGACATGCACGCGCTGCATCTCATTGTCGAACGCAACAATGCGATCACCGTGGACCTCGACGCGAGTAATCTGCTCGCCACGAAGGTCACGCTCCCACACCTGCGTACCATCCAACGTCCGAAGCAGCGTCAGTCGACCACCACGAGGCGTCCCGACCACCCAGCCGGGGCCGGCGGCCAATGCGATACTCTCGCGATAACCACTTGGAAACCGTTGGTACCCAATGTATGGCA
>JBMYUM010000099.1:255-11453 GCA_049605375.1 Phycisphaerae bacterium
TCGCTTACCGGATACCAGGCCCAAGGCATGCAGACCGGATGCCCCACGGATGACCGCCGTCTGACCATCAACAACTGCCGTCACCGGCAAACCCGCATCATTCACCGATTGAAGCTCAACAATCGGCTCCGCTTCTTCGATCGAGGGGAATCCCAATTGCGATTCCCACAACACCGCGCCGTTACCCGCATGAATGCACTGCACGGTGTCTTCTTCGTTGATCAGGACAACACGATCATCCAACACCGCGTCTTCGGGACCCGAAAAGAGAATAACGCCGTCCGTGTTCGCGGTTCCTGTCCACGGTCGATTGGCCGTTGTCGTTCGACCGACGCGACGGACCGAACGACGGGATTGAATCGGTGACCAGGCCACCGATCCGTCGAACCCGGGACCAAGCGCTGTCCGCTGCGAATCATTCAGTCCATACAGGTCTTTGATCCGATCACGTTCACTGGCCACCCAATCTTCGACGATCATGTCGCCCAGGTCTTCAATGGATGCCTTCCCATAGGTCGATGTAAGATAACTCAGTGATTTTTCATGCGCCGGCCCCGGAAACTCGCTGACCCCGGCGACGGACTCGTAAAGACGAAGCAGGCATCGAATCCTGGTCTGATCCGTTTCGGCTCGCCGAAGCGCTTCACGAAGTAACTGTTCGGCCTGTTCGAAACGCTGCTGATCCATGCGAAGATCAGCAAGCTCAAACAAAGCATCAATCGTCGTTTCACCCAGTAGATCGAGATGGATCAGGCCATCAAGCTCAGCCACAGCCTGTTGAGAATCGTTGTTATCACGCAGCTTGCCTGACAGCGTGGCAAAGCGTGCGTCCAGTAAATCGATGAGCCCCTGTCGCTGGTCCTCACGCAGAACCGTCTCGAGCGAAGCCAGACGACTTGAAACATCCAACCGAACGGCATAACTGGTGAGACCGTCCCGCAAAGCCACATCACGGGAATCAGGTGCAGTCCCCAACTGAACTAGCTTCTGATACGCGTCTGTCACATCACCGAGCGATCGCAGCCGATCCGCAAACGCCAACTGCACCCGGACACGTTCCTGAGCCGTAGAAGCATAGCGTTCGGCCTCCTCCAACCAGCTCAACGCACCGCGGTCCGTCGGATCCGCGCCATCCGCCATCGACATCAGGCTGGAAACACGCACACGATCCAACGCGACTCTTGCTTCCGGATCGACGCCGTCGGGCACCTTGAAATCACGAACCACCCGGTACGCCCGTTCCGGACTCTTCTTCAGAAGCTCCATCCATGCCAGTCGAGTCGCCAGGTTGGCATCGTCGGGCGCCGCCTCGAACCGGGCTAACGTCTCTGGATAAGCGCGCTCAACATCCGGGAACTTGCGGACAAGATTCGGATCCACGGAATACATGGCATTCTTGATGCACAACAGCCGCCCCAGTGGAGGCTGCCCCGATGGCAAGACTTGCGACGAAAGTACCTCGCCATCCGCCGCGCGGGTCACCACAAACTCCTCCCATGTCGGCGTCAACAGGTGCGGACCGCTGAGAACCGTCCGCGCCGTTGGAGCACCTTCCACAGGACGGGACCACTTCTGCGATCCGTCAAGCAAGGAAAGAGAACAAAGCGTTCGACCACCCAGATAGACTTCGCTATCCGTCGCACCAACAATGTACGATGCTCCCTCCAGCGGTACACGCCACTGAATGTCGCCACCATCGGCAGTAAACGCGAAGAGCTCATTACGTTCTGTTGGCGCAAGCAGTACAAGACCATCCGCAATCACCGGTGCCGATACGAGACGACTTGCCGGACGAATGGGCGGCGGTGCATTCGTCGGCGTCACCGACTCGCCATACTTCGTAGCCCATAGAAGATTGCCATCGCGCGTTCGCACGGCGAGAAGCATTCCTTCCCCCGTGGGAACGTAAACCGTGCCGTCGTCATAAGCCGGATCAAGTGGAAGCCAGCTCGGCGTGGCCGGCGACGGAAGTGAACACAGAAGAATGGAACGATTGATCTGGCCATCCGATGCTCGAACGCTCGCCAGATACAGATCACGCTGACGCTGATACGTAAACCAGAGCTGACCCTCCGCCCAGATAGGAGCCGAACGAATTTCGACATCGGCGAGTGGATGGGGGAACTCTTCCAAACGTCCAACCTGCCACAACCGACGCCCGGTGGACTGCTCAAACGCACAAAGCCAAGCTGGAAAATGGCGGTAGTTCTGAATGCTGCTTCGACGAATACCATCACTGCGTTGCATGTGGCGCTGAAGGACAAACACCTTGCCATCATGGGCAGCGACAGCCCACGCCGCAAAATCGCGGTCATAAGCGATGCGACTCACCTGACCAACCTGACGCGGTTGATTGGTGGGGTCGACACGATACTCACGAGCGGGAAAAGGCCTGGACCACACCTGCTGAAGCGTCGCCGCATCGAGAGCCACAAGCCGCGACGGCGTACGCAGAAACAGAAGGTCGCCATCAATGACAATATTCCCCGGCGGTTGAACCAGGGGACCCATCGGATCATCCGTCACCAATGGACGCCACTCGAAATCAGTTGTCCCACCCAGCACGAATCGCCAGGGAATGCCACCACTGACCGTCGGATTTACGGGTGGCATCAAGGAACGACGAGCGTTGTCTCCAGCCACGACCGGCCAACCGTCGGGATTATCCGATTGCACCAGTCTCGATTGCCGCCAACGCAGTGCAACAGAAAGAGATGCGAGGAAGGCGTCGCTATCACCGGACAAACCGTCGCCGGACAAGTCCTGATCATCATCGGAAATACGGTCGAACACCGCACGCGCATCATCCGACCGCCCGGTCAGTGCGAGCGCCGCGGCCTTCTTCACGAGCGACCGCGCAGGCAATCCGGAAACACCACCGAACTGCTCCAGATCTTCGACAATTCGCAAGGCGTCGGCCGCTTTACCTTCGTCCAGTAGCCAACCCGCCAGAAGACTTGATGCCTCACCACCAACTGCGGTGAGCAAATAGCGATCGACGACACTCTGCAATAAATCAATATCGTGCCCCTGACGGGCGCGATCGAACATCGCACGCGCTTTGCCATCATACAAGAGATGGTACGCACTCATCGCTTCCGGAGGTAACGTCGACAACTTGCGCAAGGCAACGTTGCGAATGGACTCGAAACGACCATCGTCATCGGCTGGTACCAGCGACCGTTCCGGAGATTCGATCACGCGCTGCAGCGAGTCAATCGTCAGTTTCCACTGCCGCCGATCAATACCTTCATCCGCCTTGCGCAACAGGTTCTCGATGGATGCCGAAACACTGATCAAAACGGGAGGGGCCGCCGGCCCACGTGGCTGACGATCATTCTTGTTCTTGATCGGCTTTTGAATCGGGCGAGGAATCTGACGCCGCACTTGAGCCGACACGCCGCTGGCCATCATCACCATCGCCACAAGCAGCAGCGTGAGACGCAGGCGACGGAAGGACGCGGCACGAGAAATGTGCGTCGGCGATTTCATGCAACAGCGCTCAACATTCATGTTTCAGGTTCGCCCTACACACAGAGCAGCCACCATCGGGCCAAACGCACATGTCCTCACGCACGTCACGCCAACCACGATGCTCGATGACGATATCGTCGACAATTATCCGGACCAACCCCAATTCCGTCAGAATTGCGTCGTTCAGCATGCGGCTCAAGTCCGCCTAATGCTACTGGCAGACCATGACCCCTTCCAGACAATATGGCCTGGTACGACAAGACTAGACACATCTCGTTACGAAATGGATACGTTCAACCCGCGTAGCAGGACTGGGAGCGAGGAAAAAGAACACTGACCCGCACGATCGATCAGCGGTTCTTACGCCGTTTGCGTTTGTCGCGCTTGTTGAGGACCCGCTTCTTCGCGCCAGTCCCCTGCTTCAGCTTCGGAGGTGCTCCCCCCTCCATCATCATCTTGGAGAATTGCGAACTCATTCGCATCCGTTGCATGAACGACTGACCGCTCATCTGCTTCATCATGGCGCGCATCGGCTCGAACTGCTTGACGAGCCCACTCACATCCGTCGGATCACAACCCGCCCCCTTCGCAATTCGACGACGACGCGAGGCGTCAATGATCTTGGGGTTCTCGCGCTCCTTCTTCGTCATGGACTGGACCAAGGCTTCCATGCGAACGAATTCGCTCTCGTCAATGTCCATGCCCGCCATGGCATCCCCCATACCGGGGATCTTCTTCAGCAGGTCCTTCATCGAACCCATCTTGCGGACTTTTCGAAGCTGCGAAACCAGGTCGTCCAACGTAAACGACCCCGTTGCCATCTTCTTTTCCAGACGCTCAGCTTCTTTCTTGTCGAACTGCTCCTGCGCCTTTTCCACAAGACCGACAATGTCGCCCATGCCGAGAATTCGGCCGGCGATACGATCGGCATGAAACTCCTCAATCGCGTCGAGCTTCTCACCAACACCGATGTACTTGATCGGCTTGCCGGTAACCTTCTTTGCCGACAGCGCAGCACCACCACGCGTGTCACTGTCAAACTTGGTCAGGATCAGACCATCAAGCTCAAGCCGTTCATTGAACGCCTTCGCGGTGTTGACCGCGTCCTGCCCGGTCATGGCGTCAAGAACAAGATAAATCTGATGAGGGGATGTACTGCGGGCGACACTGGAGAGCTCTTTCATCAGCTCTTCATCAATCGCGAGTCGGCCGGCGGTATCGAGAATCACAACGTCGCGATCAGACTTCCGCGCCTGCTTGATACCATTCTTGCATACCTTGACCGCATTCTCGTGACCGCGTTCCGTATAAACCGGCACGCCGACCTGTTCGCCCAGAACCTCCAACTGATCGATAGCAGCCGGACGCTTCAAGTCAGCCGCGACCAGCATCGGACGCTTCGCTCTTGCCAGAAGCATCCGAGCCATCTTTCCACACGTGGTGGTCTTACCAGAACCCTGCAAACCAGCCATCAGCAGAACCGTCGGCCCCGGCGAAACGAACGGGATCTTCGGATCCACAGGACCCATCAGCTGAACCAGCTCGTCATGGACAATCTTGACCATGACATCCGCCGGCTTCAGCGTGTTGATCACTTCCTGGCCAATCGCCTTATCCTGCACCTCGTCGCAGAATTCGCGCGCAACCTCCAGGTGCACGTCGGCCTCCAGCAGCGCAGAACGAATCTGCTTCATCACCTCATGGACGTTCTCCTCCGTGATTTTGCCGCGGCCTCGGATGCCCTGAAAAACACCACTCAATCGTTCTGATAGGTTCTCGAACATAACAATCGTTTGTAGTGCCAGGAACGGCGTGGGTCAAGGCACGCAGACAGCATCACACGGTATCCCATGCCCCCCGACAAGGACCTATTGCGTGCCTACGAATGACGTGAGAATATGCTGCACACCGGGCCAGGAAACCGGTTCATCCGAAAGCCATGCTCACGTGAGGGAGAATCCCGTCGTATGAAGTCACATGAAGTTTTGAAGCGCGCCGCCGATACTGTCGGCGTGAAAGCGCTGGCCAGTGAGCTGCGGCTGTCACAAGCCATGGTCTACAAGTGGTGCCAGGAATCTGACAGTTCCGATCCCGACGCAAGCGGCGCCCGAAATCCGCTTGATCGATTGGCTGACATCGTTCGCATCACCAACGATACCCGGATCTGCAACTGGCTCTGCCACGAATCCGGCGGATTCATGGTCATGAACCCCAAGGGCAAGCCGCCGGACCTCGACAGCGAACTGCTGGCCAACACGCAACGCCTCGTCAAAGAATTCAGTCAACTGCTGCTGACCGTCACACGTTCCATCGAGGACGACGGAAAGATTGAGCCCAAAGAAGCCGACCACATCCGAGAGGTCTGGGAAGATTTCAAAAGCATGGTCGAGACGTTCACCGTCGCATGCGAACGCGGCCATTTTTCAGAAACGTAGAAGCCGACAGCGCATGCCGACAACTTCCAGCCGCAAAACGGGTTCGCCGACTTCCGGCGAACCCAGCCCCCGCATAGAAACCAGTCCCTGCATAGAAACCAGTCCCTGCATACCCCGCTGGAGCAAGCCTAACCCGCTACTGCTTCGCCAGCTTACGCAACACCGTATGGAGAATTCCGCCATTGCGGTAATAGTCGACCTCAACCGGCGTATCGATACGACAATCCACCTCGAATTCCGTTGCCTTCCCGCTGTCGTCCTTGGCAACAACACGCAAACTCTGACGCGGCTGAAGCTCATCATTCAAATCAGGGAAATCAAACGTCTCGTGACCGGACAACCCGAGCGATTCCCGTGACTCACCCGGCTTGAACTGCAGCGGCAGAACACCCATACCAACCAGATTGCTTCGGTGAATTCGCTCAAAGCTCTCCGCAATCACCGCACGAACACCAAGCAGCAACGTCCCCTTCGCAGCCCAGTCACGCGATGACCCCGTACCGTATTCTTTGCCGGCCAATACAAGCAACGGCGTTGCATCCTGCTTGTACCGCACCGATGCATCATAAACGGACGTCTGCTCGCCGCTCGGCAGATGAACGGTCACGCCGCCCTCCGTGCCCGGTGCGAGCAAATTACGAAGACGGATATTCGCGAACGTGCCACGGGTCATGATGCGGTCGTTGCCGCGTCGCGATCCGTAACTGTTGAAATCTCGTGGTTCCACACCACGCTCCTGCAGGAAGTGACCAGCCGGTGCATCCGGTTTGATCGCACCTGCCGGCGAAATGTGGTCGGTTGTCACCGAATCACCCACCATCACCAGCACCCGAGCGCCCTCGATGCCACTGATCGGCTGGGGAACCTCGGTCAGCCCCTCAAAGAACGGAGGCTTCTGAACATACGTGCTGGCGTCGCTCCAGGCATACGTGTCGCCACCCGCTCCCGAAATCTTGTTCCACGTTTCATTACCATCAAAGACGTTGCCATACTGGGTCTGGAACTTCTCAGGCGTCACCGATTGAGAAACCGCGTCGTTCACCTCTGCCTGGGTTGGCCAGATGTCTTTCAGATAAACCGCCTGACCGTCCTTTCCTTCGCCAAGCGGCTCGGTGGTCAGGTCAATGTCCGTGCGACCCGCAAGAGCATACGCAACCACCAACGGTGGTGATGCCAGGTAGTTTGCCTTCACCTGCTGGTGCACGCGACCCTCGAAGTTACGGTTACCGCTCAACACCGACGCCGCCACCAACTCACCATCATCAATCGCTGCAGAAACCGGAGCCGGAAGCGGACCGCTGTTACCAATGCAGGTCGTACAACCATAGCCGACAGTATGGAAACCAAGAGCCTCAAGGTAACCATCCAGACCCGAATCCTCGAGATACTCCGTCACGACACGAGAGCCCGGGGCCAGAGACGTCTTCACAAAAGGCTTAACCGTCAGCCCCTTCTCGACTGCCTTCTTCGCCACCAGCCCGGCCGCCAGCATGACCGACGGGTTGGACGTGTTCGTACAACTCGTGATCGCTGCAATGACAACCGCACCGTGACCAATCGTCTCAGAATGACCATTGTTCTGAACAGTTGCGGTTCGCGTTCGCCCCGCTGCGTCCAGTGCGAAACCGCGCTGATCGACCGGGGCGGCCAGGCTTTCTTCGAAAGACTGCTTCATCGACCGCAGATTGACGCGGTCCTGCGGGCGCTTCGGCCCCGCAAGGCTCGGCTCGACCGTTGACATGTCTAGCGACAGCTGATCACTGAAATTCGGAATCGGCGAACCCGCCTCACGGAAAAGACCCTGCTCCTTGGTGTAACGCTCAACCAAATCAACCAGACCTTCATCGCGAGCGGTCCGACGCATGTAACCCAGCGTTTCATCATCAACAGGGAAGAAGCCCATGGTCGCACCATATTCCGGCGCCATGTTGGCCACCGTCGCACGGTCAGCCAGTGACATTTGATTCAGCCCTTCGCCGTAAAACTCAACGAACTTGCCAACCACACCCTTCTTACGAAGCGCCTCCGTGACGAAGAGCACGAGGTCCGTGGCCGTTGCCCCCTCGGGCAAGGTTCCCTTCAGGTCAAAACCGACGACCTGGGGAAGCAACATGTAAATGGGCTGTCCAAGCATCACCGCTTCAGCCTCGATACCCCCGACACCCCATGCCAGAACGCCGAGACCATTGATCATCGTCGTATGACTGTCGGTACCAACAAGACTGTCCGGCATGGCAACCGTCACACCGCCAACCTGACGAGTCGCCACCACCGTGGCCAGATATTCAAGATTCACCTGATGAACAATGCCGGTCGCAGGCGGAACGACACGGAAACCGTCAAACGCCTTCTGCCCCCAACGCAGAAACTCGTACCGCTCACGATTTCGCTCAAACTCACGTTCCGCGTTGAACAATAACGCGGCGGCCGAACCAAACTGGTCAACCTGAACCGAGTGGTCAATCACAAGATCCACCGGCACCTGCGGATTGATCTTCTTCGGATCACCACCCATATCCGCGAGCGCATCACGCATCGCGGCCAGGTCCACCACCGCCGGAACACCCGTAAAGTCCTGCAGCAGGACGCGCGACGGAATGAAAGGAACCTCACCGCCCGCCGCAGCCCCCGTCCAATTGGCAATCCGCTCGACGTCAGCCTCGTGGACCAGATGACCATCGACGTTCCGAAGAGCACTTTCCAGCAATACTTTAATTGAGAACGGGAGCTTATCGATGTTGCCGACGCCTTTTTCGCTAAGTGCCTGCAATCTATAAAGCTGTACCTCGCCCGCCTTCGTCTGAAGGGATGAGCAGGAACCGAAAGGATTGTGAGCTGTTTGTGACATTTGCGCTATTCCCTGAGATCAAGACGCCGAATTCCACTGCTGATCGCATCAAAGAATCCACACTATAAAGTAAGACGCAATCCCTCACCACCCGCCTGCAAATGTTGATTCCAACACGCCCCGACGGTATAGTCTGCGATTCTGGCAAACGCAGCGTCGTCAAACGGCGGCAGTGCACAAGGCAAACGGCGGCACCTCGGTGTCATCCTGACGGAGGAGAGCCGATCGCGGACGGAAACGATCAAGCAAGCCCGGTCGATCGATTTGCCGGGATGGCCTGTCCGAAGTCGCGGAAGCCCGTCGTCGAATTCGAAGGCTGGCTATACAGCACAGACGCCGAGACGCGACTCCGGTATCCCATCCGGGACGGACTGCCGATCATGCTCGTCGACGAAGCCGAGGCAGTGCCGGAAGGCGATTTCAAAGCAGTCATGAGCAAGCTTGAAGTCGCTGAGTGAAATGAATGAGTAGCGGGAACGACACGCTGCGGTGAAGACGCTGCAGCAGAATGGCTTGGAAGTCGGTCGTTCCTGATCGCGAAGACCATAAGACGGATTAACCCGAGACAGTAACTGGTGATTGCCGGTTAACACAGACAGACGGAAGAATCATGCCAAAAGACAACATGATGGGTGGTGGCGGCGGTGGACGCCGATCAAAGAAGCGGTTCCCGGAACGTGCACAAAAAGACTGGATCGGCCCAACGGTCGACTACAAGGAAGTCGAACTGCTTCGCAAGTTCCTGACCGCCAGTAACAAACTCATGTCGCGCAAGCGCGCCGGCACCAACACGCAGGAACAGGCATGCCTGAAGGAAGCCGTCAAACGCGCACGCTTCATGGCACTGATTCCGTACGTCGGCACCTAAGCCGACCCTGTCGGCTGACGGCCGATCGAAACGGCGGCTTAAGCCGTTGCACAACCAATGGAAAACGCCAACGCCCCGAGTCATCGGGGCGTTTTTTTTTTTGATGCGTCATATCTGTCAGGAATGACCGTGATCACCAGACCGACGGTAGCGGATCATGAAACGAATGACCAACAGCGGTCGTTACATCTGCTCGACCGTCCCGATGCCAAGCAGGAACAGACCACGCTTCAGCGTCCGAGCCGTCAGATCACACAACCGTAGACGCGAATCACGCCATTCTTCGGGCGCATCGACAACACGCACCCCGACCGACTTGTCGTAGAAACGACTGAACGACTTCGCCAGGTCGAAGAGATAGTCCGTCAGCATGTTGGGCTTGAGGTCGCGCGCAACCATGTCGACCGCATCGCCGAACTGAAGAAGTTTGAGGCCCAACTCAATTTCCGTGGGATGCTCCAATCGGATCGGTGAGTCCGCCAGTGACGCCAGATCAACGCCCGCCTTTCGGGCGATCGATCGGATGCGGGCATACGCGTACATCATGTATGGCGCAGTGTTCCCTTCCAGCGCACACATGGAATCCAGATCGAATCGATAATCGCCCTGAAGGGCTCGGGCCATATCGTAGTATTTGACCGCGCCCAGTCCGACGACTTCCGAGATTCGCGTAATCTCCTCTTCCGAGAATTGTCGGCCTTCTGGATCGGACGTCATCTGTGCTTCAACTGTCTTACGAGCCCGTGCAACCGCTTCGTCCATCACATCCTTGAGCTTGTACGTCCCACCTTCACGCGTTTTGAATGGCTTGCCGTTGGCCGCAAGGATGTTGCCGAACTTAAGGTGCGTCAGCTCCACATCGGTTGCCCAGCCGGCACGACGCGCCGTCGCGTAAACATTCTGCAGGTGCTGTGTCTGCGTTCCGACAACGTAGATGATGCGCTCCGCCTTGAGCCTCTCGACGCGATCGATGATCGTCGCAAGATCAGAACCGAAGTAGCCGAAGCCACCGTCCGACTTTCTCACGATTTCCGGAACCGGATCGCCGTCCTTGTTCACATAACCTTCCGGAAAGACGCAGAATGCGCCGTCGCTCTCTCGAATCCAGTCAGCCCCCTGATCGCGGAGGGTCTCGAGGCGGGAAACCACCTCGTGCATGAGATCCTGATAGAAACTCTCACCCACATCCTCGAGCGTCACATCGAGTCGGCGGTAAATCTCATGGCAATGACGCAATGAAACGTCGCAAATGACCTTCCAGATCATGCGCGTGTTCTCATCGCCCTGTTGAAGCTGAACGACCGTTTCCCGTGATTCGGTCTTAAACGTCTCGTCCTCATCAAAGAGGAGCTTCGCTTCAACGTAGAACTGCTCAAGGTCGTTGACGATCAACTTGTCTGGCGAATCAACCGCATCGGGATGCTTGCGACGCATGTACGCCACGAGCATGCCGAACTGGGTCCCCCAATCGCCGACGTGATTCTCCCGGTGTACGCTATGCCCGGCAAACTCCAGGACTCGCGAAACGCACTCACCGATCACCGTGCTGCGAAGGTGACCGATGTGCATCTGC
>JBMYUM010000100.1:0-11318 GCA_049605375.1 Phycisphaerae bacterium
ATCACACATACTCGCAGGAACAGCTGCGCCTGGTTGTCGCCATCGGACGTCTCGCCGGTATGGCCATTGAGAATACGCTCTTACTCGAATCCAGAATGCAGAACGAGCGCCTGGCCGCCGCCGGTGAGACGGTGGCGTATCTTTCTCACCACATCCGAAACATTCTCCAGGGTATGCAGGGCGGCGCTGAGATTGTGGAGCTCGGCCTGAAGCAAAACGCCATCGAAACCGCGGCATCCGGCTGGCGCATGGTCAGGCGAAATCTCGATCGCACGTATTACCTGACCATGAACATGCTGACATTCAGCAAGGAGCGACAGCCGCGGATTGAGACGGCTCAATTGAATCGTGTCGTCGAAGATGTGATTGAATTGGCCCAGACGAAGGCGGACGAAAAAGGCGTCATGCTCCTGGCAGACCTCGAAGAGATTCCGGCGGTTCCGCTTGATCCCGAAGGCATTCATCAGGTCGCGCACAACATCGTCATCAACGCGATTCAAGCCTGTCCTGAACAAGGGGGGCGCGTCAACATTAGAACCATGTTTGATGCCGCAGCAGGCTCTGTCGTCCTTGCCGTTTCCGACAATGGTCATGGAATTCCTACCGAAGAGAAGGAAGCCATTTTCGACGCCTTCAAGTCGACAAAGGGGCATGCGGGAACAGGTCTGGGACTCGCGGCATCGAAGAAGATTGTTGCCGAACTCAATGGCACCATCGAAGTCGACAGTCGGGTTGGAGAGGGCAGTATCTTTCGCGTTCTTCTTCCCGGGGTTGATGTACGCCTGGCTGACAGCGACCAGACGCACGGCCCCTCGAGAACCTAGTCTTCCTTGGAAGGCTCATGTTGTCATTCGCGTTTGAGTTTCTCCTGTCCCGGCGGCAGTCCTACGTATTTCGTGATCACTTCGTAGGCTTCATGGCACTTGTTGAACAGCTTCTTGCCGGCTTCTTCCGCGCTGAATACATAAAGCGCGTAGTGCTTGCGCCAGTTCATTCTATCCTGCATCTTCTTATCAATACCTGCCCGCTTCTGCATATCAGGCGACCGCTTTCGGTAGTTCCATCGTACGTTGGCGTAGCCCGCACAGAATGTATCGGAGGTAATCCAGTCAGCTCCGGCTGTCTCGATCGTACAGTCCCAACCGAAGTCGGAGAGGATCTCCACAATCGTCTCGTCAAGCATGTTCTGACGTTGTCCGAGTAGCGGAATCATGAGCTTTCCACTTTCGGTGCCACGACGTGGCGCCAGGGAGAGTCCCATCGTTCCGCGTGCTGGTACGATCAGGAACGCGGGTGACATTCGAATGGTCAACCGGCGATCCTTTTTCTTGTTCGGAATGACAATCTCGTGGAAGATGAACTGGTCGGCGTACTCCACTTTTCGAATCGAATCGAGGACGCCGCCACGCGTGTGATGCGTATTCTTCAGGGGCGTAAAGTGATCGCGCAAAACGAACTGCAGGTAGGGTGTCTTCAATCTGGCGGACAAACGCGCCATGCGTCGTACGAAATTGGCTTCACGGCGAATGATCTTCTCGAGAGGCATGAGCATTTCAGCTTCGCCTAACTTGGCTTCGCCATCCGCCAGCAGGCTGGCCAGGGACGGAAGCGTTTTCTCTTTCATACGCTCGGCCATCTGCGTACAGCGGGCCGCTTCCGGTCGGAGTTCGGCGATCTGCTTGCGGAATTTGACCAGCTCTTCGCGTTTCTCCGGATCGTCCTTAACCGCGTCGGCTTTTTCCTGCAGTTTCGAGACCTTGTCTTCACTCTTCTTGGCTTCGGCCTCAAGGCCTTCCAACGCTTTGTTGTAGAGCTCGGATTTTGATTTGGCACTCACACTCAGTCGCCATGCGCGGTCAGCACGCCACATATCACCGCCGCGACCGTTAAGTTCGAGTTCCTCATCGGGGCTGACAGATAGCTGGCGTTCTGCGATGGCAAGAATGTATTCGTCGGCGTACAAGACATGCGTCGATTCGGAGTCTTCCTTGTAGCCGTAGACTTGCTCCGTGCATTCCTTCAAGATGAACTTGGATTTCTCTTCGTCGATCAGCATCGAATTGGCGCAGACCAAACCGTATCGAAGATAACCCCGGATGGAGGGTAGGAACGGCTCTTCGTATTTCTTGCCACAGTAGTTGACCGCGATTGTTTCGTAGCTATCCCAGAACGTGTCGGACAGGATGGGCTCGACGGCATCCATCTCGCTCTCAGCAGCCCTCTTGCGTGAGGTGATGCGGGGATCGAGTTCGGGAATGGTCGGCGCATCCTTCTTGGGCGATCGGCGGAATTTGCTCATGAGCCCGCCTTTCTTCTCGTCCTGCTGATTCTGAAGCTCGGTTACCAGCTCCTTATGCTTTGCTTCCTGTTCCTTGCACTCGTCGATGATTTCGGTCAGCCCCGCACAATAATACGTCCACGCGATGAGTTCGGTCAGGTCGGCATTGGTTTCGCGTGTCGCCTGGTATAACACTTCGTCTTCGTAGACAGCAAGAGCGGCCTTGGCTACGACGTTGTCGAGTCCTCGGCGCGCAACAAGCAATTTGTGTTGCGTTTCACCGATCGCGATCACATCGGCCACTTGCTTTTTCATTGATTCCAAGCGCGCTTCGACTTCGTCCGCCTCAAGTTCCTCTGCATTTTCGACTTTGGGTTCATACTTACGAAATGACTCGAGTTTCTTCTGTGCGATCTCGAACTTCTCAGCGTCGGGGACTTTCTTCAGCTCACCGTTCTGTCGGGCTATTTCCTGTCGTATGTCACGTGTGCCGGCAACTTTTCCAAGTTCTTCGCGTTTACGCTGCAAGTCGTGAAGATGTTCCCACAAGCCGACCCGAACGTTAATGATCCGCACGAGGTCCGCCGGAAGCCGACTTCCAGCGGCTTCCGTTTCCGGCATCGTCTCGGTCGTTGGCGCATCTTCGACTTCGACAGCGGTCTCGTCCGCCGCCATTGGCTCTGCTTCCAAGCCTTCTTCAGTGACGGTCGTTGCGTCAACGTTCTCTTCGTTGCAAACATCTACAGCCATAGCCTGACCTCGGGGACCTAGCAGTTTCTTGCGTAGAACACTTGTTATCAGGAAGTCTCTTTCACAACGTGCAATATGTAACTGCCGGTGGCAAGCACGGATTGATTGTGATAGCGGACGAACACGTTCGGGACGTATGTGAACGCGGATTTTCGGACACGCCGGTGTTCTTATCCGTGGAACATCGTCTGTCCCAGAATCCCAACGGTGACGCGACGCATTCGCTTCGATTATCCCGCCATGAGACTATCACCAGTGAAACACGATGGATATGCGCCGTAGCGACGATGAATCGGACCAGCATCGGGGCCGAATCCGGGTTATCCCACAACGTCGCAAAGGGCGGCATCCATGGTGACGATATAGAAGCGGCATTTCAACGAGACCCTTGGGGGAATTGGGAAGCACACGGTAAAGGAATCGAAACGTGCGGGCGAAAGAGTTTCAGAACATACTCGTCATTGAACCTGATGGGGCGCGACAGGCCCTCGTCCTCATGGGCCTTCTTGATGTCTATCCCGATTGTCCTGCCGACTGTGTCACGTCGCTGACGGATGCAGAGGCCTGGATGATGAACGATGACGCACTGTCGGAGTCCGGTGATCAGGGTTCACGCATGGGAACCGTGGTTATCGGAGCGATGACGGTTGATGAGCAGGGCGCAGTCATGCAATGGCAGGGCGTAGCCGGTGTGGTTGGCCTGGAAGACGTTGCTCATCCTTGTTCATCGCTCTCGTTGAATACACGCACGCGGCTACGCGATGTGCTAGGTTGGGAGCACCGGCAGCCGACACGGTCGACCATGAGCCAAGCGCTTCTTGCAGATACAGCGATTGTTCAAACGTCCGATGCGTCGCTCTTGCCCGCTGCTGAACCCTCTGGCCCGTTCCCCAGCGAGAATAATGCGAATCTGGATATGGTGGAGCAGATTCAAGCCTTCGTGCCGAAGCAACGCAAACGGTCCGGTAACAGGCCGGGACTGTTATTCATCGCATTGAAGGTCTCAGATCCGCTGGTTCACGATCAAATCATGGCGACCAGTGTTGTTGAGCGGGAAACCGACGGGGTTCATCTCGCTTGTGAAGGAGTGCATGCCATTGCGTGGCAAGACGCGTCGCTGGCGGCGGTTATGGCAGTCGCTCGCGGCATTCGTAAAGCCATTGTTTCCCAACGGGAATATTGCGGGGGGGCATTGGGAATCGGGGTGGTGACTGACCACGCGTTTACCCACGCATCAGAGGTATGGGAACGTGCATGTCGAGCAGCTACGTTCGCCAGAGAACGCTCATCCGATCAGATTGCGACATGGGAAATGGTGCAATTTCATGAGGATGCCCAACGATCGGATATCAACGGGAGGCATCTTGACGACCGTCTCGATCGTGCCATTGGAGCGTGGAGTGGTGAATTTGGTCCCACGAAGGGGAATCACCTGACGATTCACGCTCAGTTCGTCAGCCGCATGGCAGTTCGACTCGGTCGGACGCTCGGGCTATCGGAGCAAGACCTTGAACGGTTGCGTGTTGCCGGTCTGTGCCACGATATTGGAAAACTGCTGATTCCTGAATCAGTCCTTGCGAAGCCCGGGCGGCTTGATCGTGATGAGATCGCGTTGCTCGCCCGACATGCCGAGGACGGCGCCTGCATGGCTCAACTACTTGGTGTTGATCAATGCGTTGTGGAGATGATCCGTCATCACCATACCCGTTACGACTGCGGTGGAACGGCGATCCCGTTTGGGGCACAGATTCTCTCTGTCGCTGACGCACTGGTGACCATGACCTCGCATCGGCCCTACATGGCGGCCCGTAACTTTGAGGACGCCGTCGCCGAGCTTGAACGTGGTCGTGGACGGCAATTCTCTCCTGCAGTCGTCGATGCGCTGCCAGATGCCTTTCTGGTCGACATGCCTTTTGCAACGATCGTCTGATCGCTCCACGCTGGAATCAGCCCACCAAACGTAGGCTTCAACCCTGCTAGGAATCGTGCTCGTGTAGTTGCGCGCTGGTGATGGCCTTTCGTTTCATGATTTGAACATTTCTCCCAGCACGTATTTCACTCTAAACCAAGCGCATGATTGGCGGCGAGTTTGGTTTGCGTCCTGAAATCCCGGCGGCGCGATAACCCCTCATTCTCGAATGCCCAAGAACAAACGACCGACCCTTCGTCGCGTACCACTTTTTTCGGAGCGTCTCATAGCGAATCGTCCAGTTCGCCACTCATTTTATACCGTGAAGGGCGACGGATGATTGGCCGAAGAGCCCAGCCATAAGGGGGATACGCTGAGTGCATGCGTATTCGAAGACTGACCTGACACTTCGGTGTGAACCGCTGTCGTCAGGTCTCTGTGGCTCTTGAGTTGGTGTTCGATGAATCGTCCGGTATCTCACACGAAACGAACAATTCATGATCAGTCCGATCCGCAGGTAGATGGCATGCGGAGACCATCGCTGGATCTTGCGCAGTCCATGACACCACCGGGCCCGGCGGGTCCGGTTCCCTCATCGACAACGGCCGACAGCCGATTTGCTCGGACATCGGACAGGCTCACGGTCAGGCATCTAGAGGGAAGTCCGCGCGTGCGGGGGACGACGACGCAGGGCGATGAGCAGGACACGTGGGCACGTCGACGACGTGTTGAATGGCGGAGCGAAGCGAGCGGCCGTATTTGCAGCGGGACTCTGCTGGGCCATCAGCGCGGACAGGTGGCCATGATCATGCGTCCGATACACACGCCGCCCTGTGGTAGCAGCCTTCTTGATGAGCGTGACGGAAAGCGTGCCACCATCGTCCGAGTGGAGCGCCTCTCCGAAGTGGTCAACCTGATCACGGCGCAACTTGATCCGGCATAATGCGGCGTATCTGTCACGATACAGACCGTGGACGTCTCTACGATTTCTTCTGATCCATCTTCTTTGCGATCTTGCTCCAGGCATCCTTCAACGTCATCGTGCGATTGAAAACCAGATGCTCATCGGTGCTGTCCGGATCGACACAGAAATATCCGTTTCTTTCAAACTGGTAGCGATCGCCAGGTTTTGCTTCCGCAAGGCTCTGCTCGAGCTTGGCATGCTCGATGACCTTCAACGAGTCGGGGTTGATGTTGCGGAGGAAATCTTCACCTTCCGGGACGTCGGTCGGGTCGGCCTCACTGAACAGCTGATCGTATAGCCGCACTTCCGCATCGATGGCGTGGTGTGCCGAGACCCAGTGCAATGTTCCTTTGACTTTTCGTCCGTCGGGCGCGTCCCCGCCACGTGTGGCCGGATCATACGTGCATCGAAGTTCGATGATGTTGCCGTCATCGTCTTTGATCACATCGGTACACGTAATGAAGAACGCGTAACGCAAACGGACTTCTTTACCCGGTGAGAGGCGGAAGTACTTCTTGGGCGGATCTTCCATGAAGTCTGCCCGCTCGATGTAGAGCTCACGGGAGAAGTGGACTTCACGTGTTCCCGCATCCGGGTCTTCCGGATTGTTCACCGCTTCCAGGACTTCCACGTGGTCTTCCGGGAAGTTCTCGATGACCACCTTGATAGGATCAAGGACACCCATGGCGCGTGGCGCATGGCGATTCAAGTCTTCGCGAACCGAGAAAGCAAGCTGCGCGAAATCAATGGTGCTGTTGAACTTCGCGACGCCGATACGCGAACAGAAATCACGGATGGCTTCCGGTGTATAACCTCGGCGGCGCATGCCGGATATCGTAGGCATGCGGGGATCATCCCACCCGTTAACGACGTTCTCCTGAACGAGCTGGAGTAACTTCCGTTTGCTCATCACGGTAAACGTGAGGGCCAGACGGGCAAACTCAATCTGCTGGGGATGGTAGATGCCGAGAGACGCAAGCAGCCAGTCGTAGAGCGGTCGATGATTTTCGAACTCCAACGTGCATATCGAATGCGTGATTCCCTCGATCGAATCTTCAAGGCCGTGTGCCCAGTCATACATCGGGTAGATGCACCAACTGTCACCCGTGCGATGGTGGTGGGCGTGCTGGATGCGGTAAAGCACCGGATCGCGTAGATTCACGTTCGGTGAAGCCATGTCGATCTTTGCACGCAACACGCGCTCGCCGTCACCGAATTCACCGGCACGCATGCGTTTGAAAAGATCCAGGTTCTCCTCAACGGAACGGTCACGGAAAGGACTGTTCTTACCTGGTGATTTCAATGAACCCCGATACTCGCGGGTTTGTTCGGGCGTCAAATCGCAAACGTAGGCCTTCCCGTCATTGATCAACTGCACAGCGTAGTCGTGCATCTGCTCGAAGTAGTCTGATGCGAAGAACAACCGATCTTCCCAGTCGAATCCCAGCCATTTGACATCGCGAATGATGCTCTCGACGTACTCGGATTCTTCCTTGCTCGGATTGGTGTCATCGAATCGAAGATTACATTTGCCGTTGTAGCGTTCGGCGAGGCCGAAATTGAGGCAAATGGACTTGGCGTGACCGATGTGCAGGTAGCCGTTGGGTTCCGGTGGAAATCGCGTATGAACACGACCTTCCCAACGACCCGTTGCCAGATCCTGCTCAATGATCTCCTCGATGAAATTCAACCTCTTGTTGTCATCCGCCATTTCAGCCATGAAAACGCATCTCTCGCATGATTCCAGAATATGGGCTGTCCACCACTGCGCGACATCATGCAAGGATTCCGCCCATACGTCCAGCGGGCTGCGATCAGGAGAACAGGAATCGTGTCGCCGGGGGCAGTCCCACGTGAAGTCGCCGGTGTGAATGTCCGAATAATCAAACATGGTCGTTCGGTGGCTACCGGTGTGATGCGATTGGCACCCGAGGCCAAGAAGGATGGGAGCTGGTACAGCCGGCTGCCCGCATCACGGAACACCAACGTCGTTCGTGGCTGGAATTGGTTGAGCGTAGAGAATCGTTTGTGGATCATCCCATGAGACCAGTCACCGTCCCCGGCAAAGACCGCCATTCGACCGCATGGGAGCGCGATATGTGTTCCAGTGCCTCTTGTCGCTGGCTCATGCGGTGGTTCTGGTTTGACTTGTTCCTGATTTTCGCAATCGCTTTGATCTCAGAGGCGGCCGCCTTTGGTCGCGCGAATGGAAAGACGGTGATCAATGCTGACTCGATTCAGTATATCTACAATGCTGAAGCGATCCTGGGCGGCGACACTCCCGACTATTCGCTACGAAAGCCGGGCTATTCCCTCTGGCTTGCGGCAGTGGGGTACCTGTTCGGCAACATGACGTGGGGGGCTATTGTCGCCAACTATGGCGTACTCACGCTGTTGCCAGTAGCGGCCTACGGCATTGGATATGAGTTTCGGGGGCGATGGGCCGGCTGGCTGGCAGCATTACTCTGCGTGATACAGACCCACGAGTTCCATTACGCTGACCGGATACTGACCGAATCGCTCTACGTCGTATTGTTGACTTTCGGGATCTGGGCGCTCATCGCCGCGGTGAAGCAACCAACGGCTGTTGGGCGATGGATGCTCACAGGCTCCATATTGGCGGCGGCCTGGAGTGTCCGCTCGGCGGCCGTACTTGCCATTGGCGTCGCAGTGATGGCACTGATCGGCATTCACCTGCTTGCACTCAGATCCCAGCATCGGACTACAGCGCCGGCCGGGCGGATACATCTAGCCAGCCAGCCCAAATCTCTTGCGTTTGCGATCGTGGCGTTGTTGTTGCCGGTTTTCGCCGCATATACGGCAGAGGCGGCTTCCAACTATCGCTCCCATGGTTACTTTCGAAAATCGACAGGTAGCATTGGCATGATGTTGCTGATGCGCACGCGGCATCTCCAGGGGCTGCCCATGCCTGACACGGAGGAAGCGGCGCAGTGCCTGGCCTGGCTACCAGAGCGGTCTTCAGACGATGCTTTCCGAGCGAACGAAGTTGACACCTGGATGGCACGTTACCGAGCAAGGCGTTCAGATCAACGATCGGCCTCCGGTGGAAAAAAAGTACGGACGGACTGGGATGTTGATACCACGATGCGCCAAACGGCAGGTCAGATTGCGCGGCGGGCACCACTGACATTTCTGGGGTGTTCCCTGGATATCGGCATCGGGCACTTGCTCCGTTCCAATCGCGTCCCATACGGTTCTTATGTTGATCAT
Source organism: Phycisphaerae bacterium (assembly GCA_049605375.1). Classification (GTDB taxonomy): domain Bacteria; phylum Planctomycetota; class Phycisphaerae; order UBA1845; family UBA1845; genus JADFOB01. The sequence goes on from JBMYUM010000100.1 coordinate 9,133, forward strand.
GCCGATCGTTATCCTGTTCTATCCCTAGCGTATTCCCAAGGCTTGCAACCCACACACCCCGATCCAGTTGACCTGGAAATGGGCTGCGACTGGGAGCACTGGTGGGCGTTTGCAAGCATGCCTCAAATGTCACCGGACAGGCAGGCTGACCTCGCGGTTCGTATCGAGCAACTCTCGCGGGAACGGGCCCCATTTGCGGGGCAGGGACCGCTGGCCGTCTTGCGCTACGCGGCCATGCACCCACTCAGCGCCGGATTGATCGATACGGTCAACGCCACCCGATTCATTCCTCCGCTGCTCGTCCTGCTTCTCGTTTGCATGATCTCCCAACGCTGGCAACTGGGATTCGTGTTGGCCTTGCTCTACCTGACGGATGCACTCCTGATTTCGATCTGCTGCCCGAGTGAATCTGCCGCCATGCGTTACCGTTCGATCTGGCTTGGCCTCGACGCCGCCATCATCGGCATCTTCCTATCGATCATGGGTTCGTCGCTGGTCGTTCTCTGGCGCGCTCGCAACATACCAAAACTCACGCGAAACTCCTCAATCCCGATCTAGCATCCGCCGATATTACCGGGCGTGTGAGTACCATTCCTTCCTGCCGGTGAAGTAAGTGATGCCAGAAAGAAGATCGCAATACACGAATGTCGTGATAGGCGCAACCGTCGTAGCCTGCAGTTCGTTCTGGATTCTACCGCCGCCGTGGAATCGTACGATCCTTGGACTCTACAGCCCGAAGTGGTTTATCGGTTCCCTTGTTGCGAACCTCTGCCTCATAGCCTTGTGCGCAAGTCTTGTTCGTCGACCAAGGCCAACCCGCGTCGACGGGAAGCTGTCGACCGGAAAGAAGCTGTTCTTCACCGCGGTTCTGGTTCTTCCCCTGGTCGGGCTTACCGAATGGGGCTTGAACAAGTTCTATTTTCCCTCGGCTCCGCGTATGGCGCGTCCTGATGCGGGTACGTTCGATCGTTACCATGCAACCCTGCAACATGTCGATCGCATCAACGTTGATGGAAAAGTGCAGCGGGCATACCGCGGTAAGGTCTACCCTTCGACGTCAGAACGCTATCGCGTCGTCTGCCTGGGAGGATCAACGACCTGGGGACATCATCTTGATCGAGGCGACAGTTGGCCCTATCTGCTGGAACAGCGTCTGATCGATGCAGGCCATGATGTAGAAGTGATTAACGCAGGGCGGCATTGGTATACCTCTGTTCATTCACTGACAAACTATGTCAGCTATGTCCGGTACCTGAATCCGGATATGGTGGTCATCATGCATGGCGTCAACGACCTCGCTCGGGACTTCCCCCAGCGTGGTGAACCGGATGTCGAATGGGACTACGGCTCCTACCAGGGGCCGATGCGAAACGTGCTCGCCGGCTATCGGTCATCGCTGCACGAGCCGTCGTGGACGATATCGCACCCAGTACTGTGGTTCAAAGACCTCGCTATCGTTCGTCTGTTCCGCGAAACCACGGGTCGATGGAACGATGGTGTGGACGAAGCCGATGTGCCGATCGATGACCTGCAATCGATCCAGAGTCACGAAGCCCATCTCACGTATCTGACCGACCTCGTTCAGCAAGACGGTGCAACGGTCGTTTTGGCCACACAGGCGCACATCTATGGTGCCGAAGAGGCATACGCGTTTCCCAAGACCATGCGTTCGACATACATGCGCACAAGAGATGGACGGACGGTATCACGTCGAAGTGTCGGTGATGCAATGCGTGCGGTGCGACAGAATATCATGCGGTTGGCATCGGCAGGGGGCTACACCCTGGCGGATGTTGAAAGAGCAGTCGGCCATGCGTCGGCTTATTTCATGGATGATTTCCACCTGAACGCCAAGGGAAACCACGTTGCGGCAGAGGCCGTTTTCTCGGCTGTTGATGAGATCATCAAGGACGCGGCCCCGGAACGTATAGAAAGCGCTTCCCTCGAACAGAAGGTGGCGAAGACGACGTCGCCATAAGACTCCGTATCATTCGCAACGGCGTTCAGATGAGGGCCAACGCCTCATGATGTTCAATACCGTTCAATTTGCACTCTTCTTCGGATGCTTGCTGATCCTCTATGTGGCCAGCCGCCGACACCTGACCATCCAGAATACACTTCTCCTTGCAGCTAGCTATCTCTTCTATGGATGGTGGGACTACCGGTTCCTTTCACTGATCGTTCTT
>JBMYUM010000101.1:0-7051 GCA_049605375.1 Phycisphaerae bacterium
CGCCATCATCTTTGGTTCGTCGACGTTGGCGCTGATTTTGGTTTCGCTGGCTACCAAGCCTCCAGGGCCAGAGACGGTCAATAAGTTCTTTGCGAGCCGCTAACGGGTTTGACTGCTGAAGCGATGGACAAGGCATTTCATTATCAACGTCGTGTCAATTTTTCTGAGACCGACATGGCCGGCGTCATGCACTTTGCGAGCTACCTCGAGGTCATGGAAGAGGTCGAGCATGCGATGTGGCGTTCGCTCGGCGAATCCGTGAACAACATCGTGGACGGCGAGCTATTCCTCTGGCCGCGGGTAAGCGTGTCATGCGACTACATCAAGCCATTGCGATTTGAAGATGAGATCGACTTGCGATTGGTCGTACAGAAGCTCGGCGAGAAATCCATGACCTACAGCGTGGGTTTCTATGTCAACGATTCGAAGGCCGCGGAGGCAAGTGCAACGGCGGTATGCTGTCGCGAGTCAGAGTCGGGCTTTCGTTCCACACAAATTCCCGATCGAATTCGAGAGAAACTCTCATCATTACTGGTAGCGTCAGAATAGATATTTCAGAGAGCCTGGAAGGGGCGAGGAACTAACATGAAACTTTGGATGATTTTTGTCGTCTGTACAATCCTGTGCTGGGGAGCGTACGTACCGACGTTGCACAACGGCCAGAAGGCCTTCAATGACAACAACAGTGCGTTGCGTGCGTTTCTGTTCGTCGGGCTCGCATATTTGCTGGTCGCGCTCGCGGTGCTGGCGTACATGGTCGTCACCAAGGCGGAACCCATGGTGTTTACAGCGAAGGGAGCGAACCTGTCGACGATTGCAGGAATTCTCGGAGCCCTGGGGGCATTGGGGATCGTCTTTGCCTTGAAGAATCAAGGTAAGCCGTTGTTTGTCGCTCCTCTTGTGTTTGCCGGCGCACCGATCGTCAATACGTTTGTGTCGATGGCGTGGCACAAGCCCTCCAGCCCACCGAAGATCTGGTTTTATGTGGGTATTCTGCTGGCGGCTGCCGGTGCCGCGCTCGCATTGCGATTCAAGCCCAACTAGGGAGCGTTATTCACAAAGAGAATTCGTTGGCCGGGTCGGGGAATAATCTCGTCGTTTGGTGCGTCGTGGCATTCAGTTGCTGGGAATAGGAGGCATGCTGTGTATTCCGTCATGAAGCGAACATCTCGTGAATCGTCCTTGATGGTGGCTGTCGCGATGGCATGCCTGATAGCCGTGCCCAGTTGGGCCGATACACCGTCATGCCGGGATTGGACGCACTGGCGTGGTGGCGGCGAACAGACTGGATACCGTGATTGCGAGATTCCCGCCGTACCCAAATTGGCATGGGAATTCTCCGTTGATGATGCTTTTTCTGCGGCGGCGGTGATCGCTGACGGTGTGATCTACGTCGGCTCTGAAGAGGGCACCCTCTACGCGGTGGGCCTTCGCGATGGCAAGGTCCGGTGGAAGTTCGAGGAGCCGGAGATCATCCAGGCCGCACCCAGTGTTTGCGGTGATCGTGTTTATGTCGGTGACGATATGGGCACGATGTTTGCGGTCGATCGTAAGACGGGAAAGAAAATCTGGTCGTTTGAGAGCAAGGGTGAGATTATCTCCGCTGCGACCTGCGCCGGTGATCGATTGGTATTCGGATCGTATGACGGATTCGTGTATTGCCTTTCGACGGACGGCAAGCAGCTTTGGAAACTTGAGACGGGTGGGCGCGTTCATGGCACCCCGGCCGTCTTTGATGGTCGGGTAGCGGCTGCTGGATGTGACGAATACCTGCATGTCGTTGAACTGGCGTCGGGGAAGTCCATTGCCAAGGTCTCGATGGGAAGTGTCTCCGGAGCATCAACGGCCGTCATCGGCGATCGCGCGTATGTCGGCACGTATGGGAATCAGGTGCTTGGCGTCGACATGAAGGCACAGAAGGTTCTCTGGCGCTTTGAAGATCCCGATCGACAATTCCCGTTCATGTCGTCAGCGGCGGTCGCCCAGGGTACGTTGGTCATTGGTGGTCGGGATAAGTTTGTTCGTGCGCTGAGCCTATCGGACGGCAAGGCGCGGTGGGCCATTCGTACGAAAGGCCGTGTGGACGGATCGCCGGTTATCGTGCGAGACAAGGTGCTTGTCGGTTCGGGCGACGGCGTTCTCTATCAGTTCAACCTGTCGGATGGCAAGGAAACCTGGCGGTTCGATACCGGCTCGTCACTATCTGCATCACCGGCGGTGGCGGACGGCTTTATCGTGATCGGTAGTCTCGATGGCGTGCTGTATGCATTTGCCGACGCGAAAGATGTTCCTCCTAAGAAATCTGAACAACCCAATCCATGACCACGTAAGTTTTTGGTCAACAAGTCTCCGAATGCGTCATATCCTGTCATCCAGGCTTGCTTGGCATTGACAGTCGAAATTTCACCGCAACGATAGCCGAAGTAGGCAACGTGGCCGGGATGTGCTGCGCTGTGAACGATCACTGTCACCGCTGGTGAAAGGTATGCCATGAACAAGTCACGTCTTAGGAAAATTGCCGGACGATTGCGATCATTCAGAGGGTCGATGGTGTTGGTGGTAGCGGGCCTGCTGAGCGCTGGCGCAGGCGCGGGCGCGGCAGATTGGACCCAGTGGGGTGGTGCCGGACGCGATTTCATGGTCGACGGTGGACCAAGTTTGTCTTCATGGTCGGATAGCGGGCCGGCGAAGATCTGGGAGCGTCCGCTCGGTGATGGTTATGCCACGATTGTGGCACACGGAGATCTTCTTTTTACGCAGTATCGCCCCGGTGAAAAAGACGTCGAGTATGTCATCGCGATGCGGGCGAAAGACGGAAAAACGGTCTGGGAGCACGAAACCAAATCTCCGTATACGGAGACGATGAAGCAATTCGGTCCCGGACCTTCATCGACGCCGGTCGTCGCCAATGGTCATGTCTTTGCCGTCGGCGCAAACATGATGCTGCACGCCTTTGCACAAGAGACGGGGAAAGTCGTCTGGTCGAAGAACCTGGTTGAGGAATTCGGGGCGACGGTCCCCGGTCGCGGGTATTGTGCCAGTCCGATTGCTTTCGGCGATACGATTATCGTCCCAGTCGGTGCCGGTGAAGGCAAGTCAATCATCGCACTGAAGCAAAAGGATGGAAACGTTGCGTGGAGCAAGCACGACTATCAGATGGCGCACGCGTCTCCAATCCTGGGGGACGTTGCCGGAACCACGCAGCTGGTTTTCGCGACCAAGGCGCACATGATCGGGATTGACCCGAATGACGGTACGTTGCATTGGGAACAACAGTTGAATCCGGAAGGGGCGTATCTTGCGTCACCGATCCTCCTGCCGGATGACCACATTTTCATTTCATCTGCCTATGGTGGTGGTAGTCACCTGATCAAAGTTGCAAAAGACAAGGCCAAGCAGAAGAGCAGCGAAGTCTGGTACGGCCGCAAGCTCCGCATTCACCATGCCAATGCGATCTTTCGTGACGGTCACATCTACGGCTCGTCCGGAGACTTCGGTCCGGCATTTATCACCTGTATTGAAATGGCAACGGGCGAGATGAAGTGGCGGAAGCGTGGTTTTTCAAAGGCAACGCTGGTGCAGTCTGGCGACAAGACCGTCCTGCTCGATGAGGACGGTCAACTGGCTCTTGCGACGCTAACCCCGGATGACATGCAGGTGCATTGCCAGACGCAAGTTGCGGAATTGTATGCCTGGGCTGCGCCGACGCTGATAGACGGCAAGCTCTACGTTCGCGATCGGAAGAACATGGTCGCCTTTGATCTTCGGGCGGGGAACTAGCGCCCCGCCCACGACGAGGGGTTGGGAGTTGGTCTATTCAGCCTTGGAAGTGGCCGCCTTTGATCGTTGTTCTTTTCGGTCTTTCATGGGCATGGCCTTCACGGTTGTGGTGTAATCGAAAACCTGTTCAAAGACCGCCGGTTCATCAATCGAACTCAGGAGCATCACTGCTTCAGCATCGATATGGGTGTGCATGCTGTGGTCGATGAACTCGCCACGTTGAAGATCAAATTGCGCTTCGCCGTCAAAGTGTCCATCCTTGAAGTTCAACTTGGTGTTGAACACACGGTAGCCCGGTCGGCCGTTGCCGGGCTTGGTGATCTTTCCCTTGTAGGTGATCGTTGCCACGTTTCGGCCTTCAACTTTTTCCACGCTCTTGAGTTGGCACTCGTAGGCAAGGTCCAGGGTTCCCATGCCCAGATGTTCGTGACGAATGGTCGTCTTCCAGGATTCGCCACGTTTGACCGGTCGCGAGGGACAGGGCGCGAACTGCGTATCAATCCAATCAAACATGGCCGCGTCGTCGGTGAAGTCCGGCATCAGGGGTTCAAAGATGAACTTGCCAGCGGCCTTCTCTTCGATGGCCAATGAGAGGTCATCCATGCCGGTCAACGTTGCGGCGCGCGTTGACGGATTGACTGTCATGGTGATGGACTGTCCGAGGGCCGGGCCGGCAACGAATTGCAGTGGGTTCTGGGGTGCCGGTTTCATATCCGTATCGGAATCAAAGTTGACCGGACCACGCATGGTGTCGACGGTGAACTTCAGGCGATCAAACGTCAGGCTGATGGCCGCACCTTTTGCATCTGATTTGACTTCGCGTTTCATGCCTCGCAGCTGGAGGGTGGGAACCGTCTTTTCCGGTCCCATCGGGTTTGCGCCGGTCTTGATCGTCCCTTCCCGTTTCCACTCGACATAGTCCGTCCCCGCCGCGAACGTGGGTTGAATCGTGAACGTCTCGTCGGCTGCACGAACCGTTGCCGGCAAGACAAGATGGGCGCTTACAAAGAGCACCGTGATGGCATTCCGAAGTTGTTTGTGTTCCTGCATGCGGTGGTCCGTTGACAAAAGAAACATAGTTGATTCTCCGTGGCGGTTTGCCTGATGGTTGCACGCAGTCTTTCGCCTGCGGTGCCTTGCCAGTAGGGTATTCAAACGTAATGAAACCGTTGCGGCAAGGCTGGAATTCGCTTGCGGCTGCGGTACCTGTAGGGTACCGGCGTCGAGCTCGTTCAAATGTTGCAAATTGTCAAATGTTGACCGGTGCGGGTTTTCGAGTGTGGTGACATGGCAGGCTATCTGATTCCCAAATCACAGGTGCGGGTTGAGATCAAGGTATCCAACTCCCGTTTTGTTGCCACGGCTGCCCCGGTGTTCTCCGTCAAAGAGGCGCACGAGTTTGTCAGGCAGATGCGTCAGGAGATGCCTGACGCGAACCATCATGTGTATGCGTTCAAGATTGGATTCGGGGCAAGTGTATCGGAGGGCATGAGCGATGATGGCGAGCCGTCCGGAACATCCGGGCCGCCGGCGCTGGCGGTTCTGCGCGGCTCTGGTGTCGGCGATGTTGTGCTTGTCATCACGCGTTTCTTCGGTGGAACCAAGCTCGGAACGGGCGGCCTGGTGCAGGCATACACCGCTGCTGCGCAGGAGGCGTTCAAGGCCCTTCCGACAGAGGAGAAGATTGAACGTGCGACGCTGCGGACCGGTGTTCCGTATGCCTTGCTGGAGCTCGTTCGATGGACGATCAACGAACACGAGGGAGAGGTTCTTGAGGAAGTTTTCGAAGCTGACGTGGTGATCGTTTTCAAGTTGCCTCGAGAACGGGAAGACGGCGTCCGCGCTGCTCTGCGGGATCTTTCGAACGGCGCCATACAGCCGGCTGAGGTTGACGATGAAGCGTTGTGAGTGCATGCGACTGGTCTTGCTTGGTCTGTTGGTATCGAGCGTTTCAGGTTGTGGCGAATTGCCGATTCGCGACCCGCGCGTGCGTATCGTGGCTTTCGGAGATTCAGCCACGACCGGTCAAGATGCACCGGCGTATCCGGCGCTCATGGAAGAGCTGCTTGGATTGTCTTCGGGTCTGGTTGTGAACGAGGGCGAGAGTGGTGAGACGGCAGCGGAAAGCGTCGACCGATTGGCTTCCCTGGTTGCGTCGGGCATCTATCCGAACGCCGAGATTTGGATTCACTGGCATGGGGGCAATGACCTCCAGTTGTTCATCTCTGAGACCGATCCGTTTCTGACCACGTCGCCTTCGGATGGGGCATTTGATTTCTCTGCAGAGTTATCGATGACGTTGGATGACATCATCGATTCCATTCGGCAGGCCGTTCAGACGGTACGCGAGGCTGGGATCGATGTTGTGCTTGTCACGTATTACCCCGTTCGCGATGGGACCGGTTTCTGTCCTGCCATTCCGATTCCAATCATTCTGCCGTCGCAAGTAGCGGTGGCCAACGAGTATCTCGATTTACTGAATGCGCGCCTCCGCGCGTTTGCGGATGAAGCGTCGCTGCTCCTGGTCGACGTTTCGACACTGGGAGCGCAGTTGCAGGCGGATGTCGGCAACTATGCCGACTGCAACCATTTGTCGCCGGCCGGCAACGCTCAGGTGGCGTCGTTGGTGGGGGCGATGCTTGAATCGGCATTCCCGGAACGGCTTGCCTTGTTCCGTCAGGCCGAAGAGGGTGACTAGCAGCCCGTTGAAAAGTCATTTGGCTCTGTGGCGGTGCTTTCGCCGCCACGGTTCGTTCGCAAATTTCCAGCGAATCTCCAGGTTCGCTAACGTTCTGCTGCCTCCCTTGGGAACGAAATCCCTCGCTCCCGGACGCAAAGCACTTCTTCAACGCGCTGCTAGCGCGCGGGTTTGGTCGCACGGCACGAAAACCTCCCATTTTCTCATCTTTGTGAAAAAGTGGACACAGTCTGGTTGATTTGACGATGACGCAGTGGAGTTCTGTGATAGAGATTTGCGGCGGGCGGCGCGGTGCCTGCTGTCTCTACGCTGATAAAACGTCAAAAGGAGACTGAACAGATGTTGAGCAAGCTGAGTCGCTTGTCGTTGTTGTCCGTATTCTGCCTGCTTCTTTGCGGTAGCTTTGGCTGCGAAGTGATGGTCGGTGACGGTGATGGTACTGGAAACATGAACGATGGCGGTACCGACGGTGGTGACGGCGGAACTGACAACGGTGATGGTGGCGATGGTGATGGTAACGGTGATGGCGATGGCGATGGTGGCGACGGTGATGGTGCCGGCAGCGGCAGCTTC
>JBMYUM010000101.1:7061-11273 GCA_049605375.1 Phycisphaerae bacterium
CGTTCAACCTGACCGACATCCCGATCCATGTCCAGGGTCGCATCCGCGTTGGAACGGATTTCATCGCTTTCACCCGTGACGCTGATACGCGCGTGGTGGATTACTTCATGCCGGGCGACACGGAGGCTCGCGGCATCGAGAATGCTGAGAATTATGACAACGACTCGTTCGAAGTGTCTGGTACGAAGTTGATCCTCGCCGATGCGGTCACGTCTGATCGCGCTTTCGGTATCACGATTTTTGACACCGCAACGGGTACGTTCAGTGCGATTTCGATGGACGACATTCGTCTTGCGAATATCCCGATCGGAAACTACGTCGCTGGTTTCTTTGTTGCTGACGGTGACTACGTGGCAACGCGTAACGACGCCGGTTCGGTTGCAGATGGTAACATCGTCAAGGTGATCGACATCAGTGGCGACGAACCGACGATCATTAGCTTCCCGAATGTGGATGGCATTTCGAGCGGTCTTTCCGTTCAGCAGGTTTCGGTCGATGCGGCCAGTGGCCTCGCATTGGCGATCTCGGGTGATGTCATCTTCGTATACAGCCTGGATGATCCAGAAGCTGCACCGACGCAGTTCGACCTGAGCGAAGTTGGTGTGAGCGATGTACCTGTTGCGTTCGACAACGGCATTGTCCTGCTGGCAGATGACACGACGGACAATCAGGTCTGGTACCTGGACGTAACGGACGGTGCCAATGCACCGGTCATGATCACGACATCCGGTCGTGATGCTGACTTCCTGACGTTGAACGGCGACAACTACGGCTTCCTTTACCAGGGTCCGGCTTCGCAGGGTTCGACGGCTGCCATCGGTGTTCTTCCGTCCACGGAACCGAACATCAGCGATGGTGAAACCGTTCTCTCCAATTCGGCCAACTTCGGTCGTTTCGGCTATGGCGACACCATGGCTTACGGCTCGGGCACGTGGTTCCTGGGTGACATTGATGACGTGAGCACGAGCGGTCTGTTCCAGTTCTCGACGGATGATGGCGCGAGCTTCAGCGTCACGGGCGATCCGCGTGACACCATGACGGAACTTCCGGTCAGCGACGTCAATACAAATGCCGAAGGTACACTCCTTGCATTCAAGCACGAAGTACCGGGTGTTGATGAGCAGCTGGTTGGTTACGTCGAGCTTGGTGAATAAGACCCTTCGACGAAATCCATGAGTAAACGGGGCGCTCCGGTTTTCCGGGGCGCATTTTTTTTGTCGATGGGGTGAATGCAAACTGTGCGATGGTTGTGGCGATCGCTGGACCTCATCGGGATTTTCGCGTAGATCTGGGCCATGGAGACGCAAGAAGCAACAACACAGGCATTGGTGACGGACCCGGCGGGCATTCTGGCCATCTTGCTGGCTTCGTTGGGGGTCATTTTCTGGATTTCTCACCGACCACCGTTTGATCGATTCTTCAAGATCGTGCCGGCTCTGGTCTTCTGCTATTTCGTACCGACAACGTTGACGACCCTGGGGGTCATTCCGCTCGAGTCGTCGTTGTATACGTGGATCAAGCATCACATTCTTCCGACATCGTTACTTCTTCTGATCATTTCACTTGATTTGCCCGGCATCATTCGTCTTGGTCCTAAGGCGGGGATCATGGTGCTGGCCGGGACTGCCGGTGTGCTTATCGGTGGGCCGATCAGTCTGATGCTGATGCAGGCCATTGATGCGCCGCTGCCTGACGATGTGTGGAAAGGTGTGGCGGCACTCTGTGGCAGCTGGATCGGTGGCGGAGCGAATTTCAATGCCATGGGTGATATGGTCGGTATTCGTGATGACTTGCTGGCGCTGATGATCATTCCGGATGTCTTTGTTGCCAATATCTGGACGGGGTGTCTGTTCTATGCTGCGGGTCAACAGAAGGCGTTCGATCGTTGGTTGAAAGCGGATGATTCGGCCATTGAAGATTTGAAGAAGCGGATCACGGAGGCGCAACTTCAGACGCAGCGGATCGCAACGCTGACGGACTTGATGGTGATTGTGGCGATCGGGTTTGGTGGTAGTTATGCGTGCATTGCTGCGGCTCATGTGATGCCGAGTATCAACATGCAGATCAGTGGTGAGACGGTCGAGGTCATCGGCCGAACGACCTGGACGTATTTGCTGGTGACAACGCTTGGGATTGTTTTGTCGTTTACGCCGGTTCGTTCGCTTGAAGGGGCTGGGGCATCCCGGGTCGGTTCGGTGCTGTTGTATGTCCTGATTGCAAGCATTGGCGCTAAAGCGAGTTTTCTCGGTGTGGTGAAGGCGCCGTGGCTGATCGTGCTGGCGACGGTCTGGATTTTGATTCATATTGTCATCCTGGTTGGTGTCGGCAAGTTGATACGTGCTCCCGTGTTTTTCATTGCACTGGGGTCGCAGGCGAACATTGGTGGTGCAGCGAGTGCGCCGGTGGTTGCGTCCGCGTTTCACCCATCGTTAGCTACAGTCGGTGTGCTGATGGCGGTGGCCTGCTATGCGATCTGTTCCTATGCCGGGGTGCTTGAGAAGGTGGTTCTCGAGTGGGTGGCCGGCGCGTAGGACGTCTGTTAGGGATGGCGGGGCGCCGTGTCATGTGAAGTCTTCCGTCAGCTGTCGACATTGACGATGTTGTCTGCGGCGTCGAGGAACAGGCCGATGAGGGAGAATTCAATTCTCACATCGGGAAGATCGATCGCGGTGTTGCATCCGGCTGTTGCGCTTGTCAGCAATGCGATGCAAACCATCCAGCAGGGCGCGGATTTGGCACTTGGACTGGGTTTCATTTCTTCCACTCCTTCGGGCGGCGGCGTGTGACGCGGCTGATTTTCTACGGATAGTCAGGGCATCCGACTGAGCGGCTGGAGCTTCTTGCCGGTTTTTCGGATTGCGCCAATTGTTTGAGCAAGCTTGTCGGGCAAGCGAAACCGCTGGGTTGGATTCAGTCGGCCCGGTCTTGCTCGGTGGCATGATCGCACCCACCAAGTGTCCCGTCGAAAATTCCCAAGAGAATTTGTCTTGCCGTTCCCCGTGTAGTCGTGGGGCTGTCTATCGTCGATAGGCGTGATTGGAAACATCGTCGAACGCGGTGGTTCGCGCTTCGAGCATGTCTTCGCGCGATGCGGTTCCGGCGGCGACGGTGCGCGCATGGGACGGGTCCAACGTGGCGACGCGATGGAAGATGCTGAGCAGTTCAAGCGCGCGAAAACGACGTCCGAAGCGATCTGCGTTTCGGAATTGACCTTCGGTTCCTGGTTGTCGCAGGATTCGCTGCATGGCTTCTGCGATTTGTTTCGGGTCGTCCGGGTCGCAGCATTCGGCACGTGCTGATGCTTCCGTGAGAATCTGTCGAGCGGGGTTGGTCGCAGCCAGTCCAGCGAGGATTGGTCGCTTGAGTGCGAGGTATTCGAACAGTTTGTTCGGTACCTGCAGGTCGGCGCCGGGGCCGGTTGCGCCGGCGAGCATGACGGCGTCACTGCCGGCGAGATGGCAGAGGGCAGCGTTGTGGTTCATGTTGCCGAGGATGTCCACATGTTGGCGGACGTCTTCGCGTTCGGCGATCGTTTCGAGGGAGATGCCATCGCAGGTTGGGTTACCGATGAGCGTCATTCGGATATTTCGGACATCTTCGCCGCTTCCCAGGTCGTGCGCGTCGAGGAGGATACGAAGGGCGCGGAACCAGGGTTCCGGACGGCGTCGACCATAGAACTGTCCGGCATGGGCGAACACGAACGTCCGCTTCGGTTGGGTACGTTGCGGGACGACGTCGGTCAGGATCTCGCTGTCGAACCCGTTGAGAATGGTTGAGCACCTGGCGGTGAGCCATGGTTTGCGTTTCTTGAGCGCTTCGGTGGCAGTGGGTGTGTTGCAGATGACATGCGACGCTCTGCGCAGCACGCGTTGTTCGAGCCAGGCATCCCATGCGTCCAGTGTCCGGTAGCCCAGGTCGCGGAACGGATTGCCACGCCAGGGATCGCGGAGGTCGACAATCCAGGGGAGTCTCGTGATGTGACTGGCGACGAGTCCCACGAGATGTGCGGACATGCACGGTGATGTTGAGTAGAGCAGTTTCGGTTTTGACTCACGGATGGCGGTCAGAGTCGCGCGCAGGGCATTGAAGACCCAGAGGGAGTGGTCATCGGGTGTCATCGCGAGTCGTGTCAGCCAGTCTTTTATCGAGCGGTTCGACTTGCTCGTTTCCTGAGCCGGTGATGTTGTCGTGGAGCCGGAACGGATCCCGGTC
>JBMYUM010000102.1:0-11124 GCA_049605375.1 Phycisphaerae bacterium
ATATCTGTGCATTTCACCGCTACATGAGGAATTCCGCCTACCCATATGTATTTCAAGTCTTGCAGTATCAAAGGCAAACTCGGAGTTAAGCTCCGGTCTTTAACCTCTGACTGACAAAACCGCCTGCGCACCCTTTAAACCCAGTAATTCCGAACAACGCTTGCACCCTCCGTATTACCGCGGCTGCTGGCACGGAGTTAGCCGGTGCTTCCTTTGGGGCTGGTCAGATCTTCCTCACCCCTGACAGCAGTTTACATCCCGAGGGACTTCCTCCTGCACGCGGCGTCGCTCCCTCAGACTTGCGTCCATTGGGGAATATTCGTTGCTGCAGCCACCCGTAGGTGTCCGGACAGTGTCTCAGTTCCGATGTGGCGGGTCGCGCTCTCACGCCCGCTACCCGTAGTCGCCTTGGTAGGCCGTTACCCCACCAACAAGCTGATAGGACTTGGACCGATCCTGGACCGCCGGAGCATTTGCCTGCAAAACCATGCGGTCCTGCAGGATCATCGGGTATTACTCCGCCTTTCGGCGAACTATCCCCGTGTCCAGGGTACGTTATCCAAGCATTCCTCACCCGTTCGCCACTAACCTTCGCCCCGAAGGGCTAAGTCCGTTCGACTTGCATGCCTAATCCACGCCGCCAGCGTTCGTTCTGAGCCAGGATCAAACTCTTCACTTGAATCCTGTATCCTTCCCCGCCCGTCGAAACGAACGGAGAGTTGGAGTTAACTTAAGCTCTCTCAACACATAGCGTTACGTAAGGTTGAAAGAGTGCACCTCCCAAGAACCGAAAAGGTTCCCGGTGATGCCACACCTGACCTGCTCTAGCGAGACTGCCTTACGGCAGTTTTCACCGGCAGGTCGTTATCACCCGAAGCGGTCAATGGAAACGCACCACTTCGAGATCGCACAACCTCACGACGGCATTTACCTGTTCACTTGTCAAAGATCTTGCCGATAAAGACGGTTTAGGAGGCGTTTGAAGTGCCTCGGCTCCGTCCAACGGCGAGCTACGCATGATACTGAGCAGCCCTGCACTGTCAACGGGGGATATCGGTCTTTCCCGAAAAGATCTCTGCCCTCAGCAGATGCCAGACATCCCAGATACCCGGCCCTCGACCCGAAAACCTACCGCAAACCTCCAAAACGCCCCATAGGGGTGCTGAAAGCACTGGAAATGCGATCGAAACACCGCAAAGAAACGGTGAAATTTCTGCCAAAAAAGTGCTAACGCACCCCAAAAATGACTCGAAACCGGACAAAACATGGCTCTCAATGCTGGTAGATATGCCGGCATTGGGGCAACACCGGCACGTCTGCCGGTCGTGAGCTCTCCTTTTCGTGTTGGTCGGGGTGGAATCGATGCTTCACAACGGGCTGCGCAGCGTCTTTTGCCAGAACGGCGGTTGTATCCGCTGCCCGACAGCTGCATCACCGGACGATGCAGTGCCCTGCGGGCTTGCGTTGAAGTGCCCCGCCCTACCTTGACCTCGCCTGCCGCGTTCTCCGATAAACTCGTTACGAGGAGACTTTTTTGTGCGACGGCACAAGCGGCCGACTTTGACGCGAATGGAGTTCGATGACTGACACCAAAACCAACAGCACTGCGCTCAAACTGATCCTTATGGTGACGTTCGTCGACCTCATCGGTTTCGGGTTGATAATTCCCCTCGTACCGACATATGCCGAACGATTGAATGCCAGCGGTTTGACACTCGGCTTGCTGATCGGCGCCTACCCGTTCGTCCAGTTGGTTGTCACGCCATTGATGGGACGATGGTCGGACCACGTGGGGCGTCGAACCGTGCTTATGCTAAGCATGTTCGGCAGTTTCCTCAGTCATATTCTCCTCGGCTTCGCTGACATCAGCGCGTCACTGTCATTGTTGTTTGTAGCGCGAATTCTCGATGGCATAACCGGTGCGAGCATTGCGACCGCGCAAGCGTATATTGCCGATGTCACAACTCCTGAGAATCGGGCGAAGGGGATGGGGTTGTTCGGCGCCGCATTCGGGCTTGGATTTGTGCTGGGGCCATCGATCGGTGCGGCACTCAGTCAAGCCGGCGAGGCCTTCGGCCCGAAGGAATACGCCACGAGCTGGGCGGCGTTTGGGGCTGCTATAATAGCATTAATCGCATTCATCCTTGTCTGGTTGAAGCTTCCGGAATCCAAGCCGGAAGTAAATAAAGAAGCAGCGGCATCCCGTCGAGCATTCAGCCTCGATGACATCCGTTTGACACTCGGAAACGTGAAGCTTCGACAGCTCATTGTCGTCATGTTCAATTGCATGGTGGCATTCGTGATGCTCGAGGCCACGTTCGCGTATCTTTGCCTGAGAAACTTGCAAGCTGATCAGAAAGATGTAGCGTGGCTGTTTGCGTACATTGGCGTGCTCATCGTCATTGTGCAGGGTGGCCTGGTGGGAAGACTCGCGCGAAGGTTCGGTGAAGCGCGTCTGATCTGTATTGGCCCGTTCCTTACTGGTGCGGGCATGTTGCTCATCGCATCTGTCCCTGACTTCCAATCCGTTTCACTCGCGTGGTGGTTGTTGCTGTTGGCCTGCATCCCTATCGCCGGTGGGAATGGATTGACCAACCCGAACTTGACTGCGCTCATCAGTAAACAGGCTCCGGCTGATCGCCAGGGTGGGACGCTTGGTGTCGCGCAAGGCCTGGGCGCGCTGGCACGTGCTATTGCACCGCCGATCGGCGGCTGGTTGTTTGATCAGTCTCCATCCGCCCCCTACCTGGCGGGCGGTACGCTGTTTCTTGTCATTGGCGTATACGCACTGACCATCCGTACGGGATTTCTGCAGGTGAACGAGTCACCGATCGGGGAAGTCCCGGCCGCCACCTGACTGAATCCGGCAGGTATCTCCCGTATGGCAGAAACAGCGTCTTGATGCCGTTTCACCAGGGCTTGCTCTGGTACCCTGGTATTACACAATAGTCCCATGAATCATGCGGACTCCCAAGACACCTTCTCTCAAGACACCTTCTCGCAGGACACCGTGCCTGATCGGGCGGACAGACCTCATTCCGAGATGCAAGGCAAAGACTACGCCCCGACGGCTGCTACCCCTGCCCCGCCGCGGCACACCGTCCTTCTTGCGTGTGCGCTTGTGCTGGTGTTTGCCGGGCTGGCCACTTATTTGCGGTTCAAGAGTCTTGGCCTGCGTTCGCTCTGGCATGATGAGTTTGCGACCTGGCATGTTTCGCGCATGCCACTTCTGGAGAGTCTTTACTGGCAACCGGAGCTCACCAAACCCCCGCTGTACCAGTTTCTGCTTCGTATGCTGTCGAGTGATCCGAAGCCTTCCGAGTGGGTGTTGCGATTCCCCGCAGCGTTGTGCGGGACGCTCTTGATACCACTGGTGGGCTGGGTTTGCCTTCGTTTTCGGCAGTTGTCCTGTGCGGCGCCCGCAGCGCTCCTGTTGGCATGTCATGGCTTGCTGATCGAGTACTCGCAGGAAGCGCGGCCGTACACTCTCCTGGTCCTGGGGAGTCTTGCAGCAACTCTATGCTGGTACGAATTCACGCGACGGGCCACCATGCCGTGGGCGATCGGATACATCGCGACGGCCTGGCTGACGTTCTATGGTCATTACCTGACGATTCTGCTCTTCGGCTGTCACACCGCGTGGCTTGGCTGGCTCTACCTGTTCGGTCGATCGGCCGTCGATGGCGACGCCGACGATTTGTGTCGGTCGGATACCAGCACTTCGACGGCGCGAAAATTGGTGCCTGGCGTCACCGTTCTGGTGATCACTGCCGCGGGCTGCGTGCCGATGGTCTGGCACTATCTTGCCAATCGCCAGAGCACGTTTCAGGGTTTGGATTGGATTTCCCCCCTGTCCTGGCTGTCGATCTGGCAGACGCTGACTTCACTCGGGCACGGAAACATCTGGGTGCTTTTCCTGGTGATTCCATCGCTGGCGATCGTGATCTACTTCGGAACTACGTTCGCCGGTGCGGGCTACGCAAGCCACAAACGCATCACGTATGATGATCCTATCTGCCTGCTTTTCTTGTGGTTCCTCGCGGCATGGGGTGGCCTGGTGATCCTCTCCCTGGTCGGTCGCCCGGCACTGGTCGATCGCTACGCGCTGCCGGCGGCGGTACCGCTCATCCTGATTCCCCTCTTCGTTTTGAGCCGTGTTCATCGATGGCTGCCCATGGTTGCCGCCGTTGTGATCGTTCTTGCCAATGCGGAAATCTGGATCAACGCGGCAACGCGCTACCAGCCTGGTATTCGCGAGATGGCCGGCTACCTCCGATCGGATGCGCGTGGACAGGATGAGATGGTGGTATTGACGATCGACAACACGACGTTCCCCAATTGGGAAGACATGGAGCGATCGATTTTCGCATACTATTCGTTGGGCGATTCGCCCTATGAGGAACTTCATCTGGATGCCGACGGTGTGACCGCGAAGAACGAGATCCTCCGGGACCCGCGTGGCATGCTTCTCGTCATCGGGTGGGCTGACCCCTTTGCCATCCTCGCGCGCGCCGGACGACGGACCGATCCCATTATCTACGAAGGCGAGTCTTACGCGCAACTGCTGTTCGACCCTTATCGCCTGGTTCGTGTAGCACCTCTTGATGATTATTGATGCCGTTGACCGGTGTGTTCCAGAATCGCGATCATCAGGACGACACAAAAGCATTGCAGCAGGAGCAGGACACCGACATCCCAGGTCGCTCGCGGCAGGGCCATCGCTGGTAACGCGGTCGCGGCAGTTGCGAGATAGATGGTCAGGACTGCGCCGGGCGTCGTCATGCCGAGCCGCTGCAGGCGATGGGAGAAGTGTCGCTTATCCCCGCGTAGCGGGCTCTGGCCTGCACGCAAGCGGTGAATCACAACACTCAGCACATCATAGAGCGGCACGGCGAGAATCACGATCGGTGCAACGACGCCCAACGGACGGGTGTTCTGCTGTGGATCGTAGAACGTGGTCAAAATGGTCAGTACGCTGAGGAGGTAGCCCACGACAAGGCTGCCGGCATCTCCCATGAAGATCTTGGCCGGACTGAAATTGTAGACCAGAAATCCGCAAAGGGTTCCTGACACGACCAGTGCCATCACGGGGACAAACAGCTGCCCCGCACGCCACGAGGTCACAGCGAGGACAAGGGTCGCCAACGCGGCCACGCCGGCCGACAAACCGTCCATGTTGTCCAGGAAGTTGAATGCGTTGGTGATAAGGACAATCCAAAACACGGTGACCACAATGGAAAGTAACGATGGCAGCGCCTCTGCCGCACGTACTTCGATAGCAACGACCGTGAAAATAGCGACAGCAAACTGAAAGAAGAATTTGGGTGCAGGGCCGAGCGGTTTCCGATCATCAATCAGGCCGACCAGGAAGAGCACCATCGCCGATCCAAGGATGCCGCAGAGGACGCCGAGTTTTGACCCGAGACCCGGGAGATGTCGGGCCATGGTGGCAGGAAGCCAATCCGGTGGGCCGGATCGATTCCATAGGTAGGCTGCGAGGCATGCCCCCAACAGCGGCAGGCAGATCGAGAGGAAGATACCGATACCGCCGCCGAGGGCGACGGGTGTTGTATGCGATTTGTGTCCACCCGGACGATCGAGAAAACCCCTCGCGTGTGCCAGGCGCATGACAATGCCGGTCATGACCAAAGACAGAAGAAAACTGCCTATCCAGGCGCCAAGTGCCAGCCACTCGATCATGGGTAGGGATTCAACTCTCTCTGGTGACGACCGTGCTTTCTACGCCCGGCATTGATCGGATTCGTGCCGCGCCCAAGGTGGCATGTCCGGTGGTTGAACGATACGTTCTGACGCTTATCGGTCTTTCCGTCTTATACGTCTTTCAGATCGTGTCCGAGCTTCTCTCTCTTGGTACGCAGGTATTTTTCGTTGTGTTCGTTTGCTGGAATCTCGATGGGCACTTGTTTGTCTACGGACAGGCCATAGACCTCCAGGCGGCTTACTTTCTTGGGATTATTGGTGAGGATTTCGAGCCGTCGCAGGCCAAGATCTCTCAGGATTTGTGCGCCGACGCCATAGTCGCGACGGTCGGCGGGGAATCCGAGTTTCTCATTCGCCTCGACGGTATCGAAGCCTTGATCCTGGAGTTCGTAGGCGCGTAGTTTGTTGTGTAACCCGATGCCTCGCCCTTCCTGGCGCAGGTACACAACCGCCCCCTTGCCGCGCTCCTGGATCAGCTGCATCGCCCGTTCCAGCTGCTGGCCACAATCACATCGCTGTGAATGGAACATGTGGCCGGTCATGCACTCACACTCAACGCGTACAAGTA
The DNA here is from genome assembly GCA_049605375.1 of Phycisphaerae bacterium. Lineage (GTDB taxonomy): Bacteria > Planctomycetota > Phycisphaerae > UBA1845 > UBA1845 > JADFOB01. The sequence continues at coordinate 6,290 of JBMYUM010000102.1, forward strand.
CGGGTTCTTCGTGGACGATCGGCTCGCCATCGTCGCCGAGTTCACCAACACCGCCGCAGCAGAGTGCGAGGTGCGGCTCAGGGTCGACCGGCGAATGGTATTCAATCAACGTAAATTCGCCGAAGGCCGTCGGCAATCGAGTAGTTACGCCACGTGTCACGAAGGCCTCACGCTGCATGCGGTATTCGATGATGTCGGCCACGGTGTACATGCGGATGTCGAACTGTTTTGCGATTTCCTTCAGCTCCGGCAAGCGTGCCATCGATCCGTCATCATTCATGATTTCGATGATCACCGCCATCGGCGTCAGCCCGGCAAGGCGACACAGATCAACGGAGCCTTCCGTCTGTCCGGCGCGGACCAGCACACCACCGTCACGTGCCATCAGCGGGCTGATGTGACCGGGGCGTGTGAGGTCGGTTGGAAGGCTGTCAGGCGCCGTTGCCACTTCAATGGTCTTGGTGCGATCCGATGCTGAAACGCCGGTCGTCACACCGAAGCGGCTATGGGCATCAATGGTGATGGTGAAGGCGGTGCCGAATTCCGTTGTGTTATCGGATGTTTGAAGATGCAGGTTCAACTCTTCACAACGGCGGCGTGTCATGGGAAGACAGAGAATTCCCCTTCCCTCCTTCACCATGAAGTTGATGGCCTCCGGCGTGACTTTCTGAGCCGCCATGACGAAGTCGCCTTCATTCTCCCGGTCTTCATCGTCAACGAGAATGATCATGCGACCTTCACGAAGATCTTCCAGTGCCTGTTCGATGGGAGAAAATGGAGGCTGGCTCATGGTTGGCCTTTCGCTCAGATTGAGTAAGTGCTTTGATTTACGCGGTTTCGCCGGCGTTTGGGCGATTCAGCGTTTGGGCGATTCAGCGTTTTGGCGCTCTTCACGCGTTTCGCTTGCTCGCCGTGCAAATACGATTCCCAATCGCAGATAATCCACAGTGGCTGCAATCGCCGCCAGCGTTGCAAGACTGTAGGCTGCCGGCCACAAGGCGACCAGCCCGCCGGGCAGGTCGGGTGCGACCAGGCAAAATGCGATCATGACCGATTGTAACGTCGTGGACAGTTTTCCCAACATACGGGGCTGGACAAAGTAGGCTCTCACACCAATCAGGATGAGAGAGAAGCCTGTAATCGTCACGACATCTTTGCCAATGGCGACGGCGCAAACCCACCAGGGAATCCGAAAACCGGGAATTGAGGTGGATTCCAGGGTCAGCAGGATCACACCGGCCGTCACGAGAATTTTATCCGCCATGGGATCGAGAAACGCACCGATCGCGGATTCCTGCCCCCATTTTCGCGCCAGGTAACCGTCAACGACATCACTCAAGGCCATGACGACGAACGTGATCAGCGCGAGGTGCCGCCATGTGTCACCGCCGTTTGGCATCTGACACAGAAAGTAAATAAAGGGGATGACGAAGAGTGTGCGTGCGATGGAGATTCGGTTGGGCCAGTTCAACCAGTTCATGATTCGCAAGTCAACGACCGCTGACTCCCACCGGAGGCTCACTCTGCGACGTAACGTCATCCGGTTGCTCACGTCGCTTGGTGCTGTCATCTTGCTGGAGCCCACCATTTTGATTCAGGTCAGGCCGGTCCAGGAATCGGCAAACCTGTTCGTAGGAATCCGGTTGTTCCAGAATAGCGATGCCTCCGCCCGGCATACGAAGGACCAAGGCAGGCCAATACTGAACACCGGACTCTTCGACGATGCGCCCCGCGTCTGCGGACCATGAGTCGAGGTGACAGGTTGTTACGTCCCGGCAGCGGATATGAACAGCCCGTTGGGCAAACAACTTCTTCATCTCGTCCCATTGGCCTGACATCGACTCGGTCAGGACGAACAAGACGGGCCGCTCACGCTCTTCCGCGTCACGCTCCGCTTTCGCCAGGGTGTCATGCCATGCATAGTCTCTTTTGCGGGGAAGCAAAGGATCGTAGATCGGCCATTCTCCCGGCGGCGCCGATTCCTGGAGGAAGGCGACCAGCTTCTCATTCGTTGCAAGCCCAATCAGGCGATGATAACTCCCATCAGGATGAACGATCACCAGGGCCGGTGCGCGATCCACGCCATACTGTGCCATATACCGTCGGTGAGGCTCATGACTTCGGAAGAGTTTGCATCGCATGAAGCCGTTAACGTGGGCGGACAGCTCCGGGTCCTTAAGGCGCGTTTCCATCAGCGTGTCGCGACGTACGCTGTGGCGGCGATAGTAAATCAACAGCGGTTGGCCGGTAGCATGATGTTGCTCTTCCGCGACTTCGTAATCGGCGTACCAGCCATTGGTAAGAATTGATTGGGAAGCGGCACACCCTGTCATACCCCACGCCATGAGGCCGAGGCAAAACAACGGCAAGGCGGTCAATGTCCAGGTTCTCTCGCAGGGACGACAGATACGCAGCAGCAACACGCCCACGAAGCGCCGCCATGGCTTGACGAAGTCAATGATGATTCCACGTGTTGCTGTCTCGAATGCCGACATTAGCAAGACTCCTGCATGCAGATGTTGTCGACAAGGAATAGGCTCCGTGATCCGGCATGCGTACCGGGCCGGGAACGATGCGCTCAGCGTCAAACCGGACACCCCAGTCAAACCGGACACCCCAGTCTAGACCGGACTCCCCAGTCTCGTGATAAGGCCGACCGGCGTCTTCACGTGCGGGACGTTGGCAGCGTGCGTTCCCCGGATCGGAATGAACCCAATCGGAGTGAACCGGATCAGCGAGCGGCCGTTACGTCCTGGCCGAAGAGACTACGTGTATCTTCGGGCATAGTGTCTTCGCGCATTCCCTTGCCGGGAGTTGAGTCTAACTCCCACGTAGTTGACGGGCAAGAAAGGTCCAGAGGTAGGAAACGTTGGTGGTTTGGACAAGCCGAGAGGATGAACAGTTCAGCCGCATGGGATACTCATGTGGCCGGCGACGTTCACGCCGACTCCGCGACCAGCTCGGTTTGTTCACGGCTGCTGTAGACCCGGTTACGACCGTTTCGCTTCGCGGCGTAGAGTGCCTCGTCTGCGATCTTGATCAGATCGTCCTGACGGGCCATGTCGGGTGTTCTTTCCGCAACGCCGATGCTGGCGGTGATGGTCAGCGATTCGCCGTTGACGTCCAGTTTGGATTCCTCAATGGCCTGTCGCAGTCGTTCTGCGGCAACCACGGCTTGCGACTCGTTCGCTTGTGGGCAAAGCACGAGGAATTCCTCTCCGCCGAGACGGAAGACCGGATCGCAATCGCGGGCGGCTTTCGTCAGCGTATGCGCGACAATCTTCAGCACTTTGTCGCCGACATCGTGACCGTAGGTGTCGTTGAAATTCTTGAAGTGATCGATGTCGATCATGGCCGCGCACAAGGATTGGTCCCGACGTACGGCCCCCGACCACATCGTCTTGAGTTGATCCATCGCGGCGCGCCGATTCGGCAAGCCTGTCAGCGAATCGGTGATGGCCTGCTGGCGAAGCTGTTCCTGCGCTGTCACCAACTTGTTGTTGGCTACCTGCATTTCCGCATTGAATCGGTGAATTTCACGTTGTCGACGGCTCACCTCTTCCTGCAGTCGGATCACACGATGACCAGCGTGCAGTCTTGGGATGAGCGCTGCGCGTTTGAGAGGCTTGCCAATGAAGTCATCAACGCCTGCGTTGAACGCTTCTTCGATTCGTTCCGGTGTGGGCTCGGAGGCGGTCATCAGGATGACATAGGTGAAGGGTAGAGACTCGACTTCACGAATGGCCGAGGTCAAATCAAGGCCGGACAATTCTCCCATCATCCAATCGGTCAAGACGATCTGGTATTCGCCACTGAGCAAGGCGCGCAATGCCTCTTGACCGCTCATGACACCATCGGCTTCAAACCCTGATGCGGTAACCAACCTGGTGACGAGAGTCACTGTCAGGCGATCATCATCCACGACCAGAACGCGTGGCTTGTCAGAACTCGTAAGACTCACGATGGTGCCCCTACTTCATCAGTAACTCGTCGATCGTTCATACTGAATTCGTGCAATTCAGTACCCCCAAACCAGAACTCAACCTCTTTACCATCGGTCAATACCCTATCGCGCTGGCGTTGCCTTCGATCGGGTTGTCATATAACTCAGAACGGACGGTGGTTTGCGGCCGGCGGCGTTACAAATTAGGCGTCGGCCTATAATCGACGCTAAATCGATAGCGTTGTAGAGTTATTCTGGGGTTGTGACGCTCTGAGCGGTCGGTGCGTTTCAAACCTGTTCGATGAGGAAAATAACCAGCATGACTACAACGAAGAATACCTCCTTTTCGCTTCATCCGGACTGTCAGAACAGCATCAAGGAGCTGGAACGACTTGTTCGTCACATCGGTGGCGACAATGTGCGTTCGCTGACCGTTTTCGGGAAGGCCGTCACGACTCAGTTTCAACCTGGCCAGGACACCATACGCAGCGTCCTCGTCCTCAAAACGATGGAATTGCATCAGCTGCGTGAGTTGGCCAAGCATGGTCCGCAATTGGGCAAAGCGGGCCTCCGTGCGCCGCTTGTCATGACCACGTCCTATATCACGGAATCCTGCGATGCCTTTCCATTGGAGTTCCTGGAGATTCAAGCCGCCAACGCCGTGGTCTTCGGCGATGACTGCTTCGCGGACCTTCCCATCAAGCCGGAAGACGTTCGTTTGCAGTGCGAGCGTGATATCAAGTCGATGCTCATCGGACTCCGGCAGGCCCTGCTGGCAGCCGCTGGTCGCGACAGCCTTCTGGCGAACATCGAAACGGAAGCCGGAGAGAATCTTCAACGGACACTGCGCGGCTTGCTCTTCATGAAGGGCGAAACTGCGCATGGATCAGCC
>JBMYUM010000103.1:0-11117 GCA_049605375.1 Phycisphaerae bacterium
GCACGGGAGAAGAGTGCTCTTCATGCTTACACTCGCCTTCGGCCAGTGGTAAGCATGGCACCCGGCACCCCATCTTTTGGGAGACTCGTACATGGCATCCGACTTCGGGGGGAACTGGGCATGACACCGGGCCTTTGGGGGTTAGGTGCCGGACTGCTTACGGACGGTCATATCAAAATTTCGTACCAGGCCGGTATAGATGACATAAACCGTAATCGCCAAGACAGCTGCTGATATGGTGGCACCAATCGCGGCAACGACTCTTGTCGATCTGGCATTGGCAACAAACTCGGTTCGCTGCTCGAACAGCAACTCCGGATTGAGCACGTAGTAGATCGATGAAAACGGTGATACCTGCGCCAAAAAGGCGCCGCTTCGTTCACCGGTATCGGCCAAAGTCATACCAAACGCCGTGAGCATACCGCTGCCTACGATGAGTAGGCCAACACTGTACATGACAGCCGTCACGTTTTTGCGGCTCGACAGAGAAATCTGCAGAGCGATCACACAGGCAAGTGCGGTGAACATCACCATGTTCAGTCCAAGCTCCAGCGATGCTTCGACCCAGACAATCGGCACGTCAGACGACGACAGCAAACCAGCGACGCCGAAGACCACCAAGGCAATCACGGGCCCGGCAATCAAAGGCAACGCGAAGTTAACTAGGCCGCGCAGCTTGCCCCACAGAATGTACTTGCTGGTTACCGGTGTCGTTAGAAGGATATCCATCGTCTTGTTTTCGCGCTCTTTCGTGATGGATGTCGCGGCCGTGTTTGTCGCAATGATCAAGGCGATGCCAAACTGCACAATGATCAATCCGGCAAGAACCAGTCGGATATCCTGAACCGGCATGCTTTCGCTCAGGTAAGCGATAAACAGCCATACCGACACCGCCCCACCACCGAGCATCAATACCCACCGCAGCAATCCACCGTTTTGACCGCGTGTCTTGGCTTCGCGCCAGGCAACCGGATTGACCCACACGTTGCGTGGCTGGCGCGTTGTCGCCCCCTGCTTCCTGGCAGGCAGAATTTCCTTCAGGCGTGAAAGTATCGTGCGCTCGCCGGCCTTGGCACTGGCGCGGACAAAGAACATGCTGAAGACGACAAGACAAAGACCGGCTAACAGTGTCCAGGTCACATAGGCACCCGCCGGATTGGACAGGGCAAAGCGAAGCCACGATGGATAGCCGGTCAGATATGATGCGTCCGGGGCCGGCGTGCGGTTCAGGGCAACATCCAACGCGAGAAACGGATGAAGCGGAGCGAGAATGCTCATCTTCGTGCCGTTGACGTTGGCCGGTGCCACATCGACCCATGTCTGCGACCAGCCGGCAAAGAGGTATCCTGCAATCAGGTAAGCGGCAATGGTCAGGTAGAACGAGAAAATCGTTCGGCGCGTACCGACACCAATCATGGCAATACAGATGGCAAGTGCGCCGGTGAGAATCGCGGTCGACCCGGACAACGCGAAACTCTGCAAGACCTGTGATTGGGTGACGCCACCGTAGACCATCATGATGAAGAAAACAGGAAGGCCGGCAACGAGCAACATGACAACGAAATAGAGCCGGCTCATCAACGTACCGAGCACGATCTGCGCATTGGTCAGTGGCGTCGACAGCAGAATATTGAATGTCTGGGCATCGCGTTCCTGGGTGATGGCCGCCGCGGTAAAGACTGGGGCCAACACGCACATGAGTCCCAGCTGAATCAGTGCGGCGTTTCGGAATGTCTGGGACGCTTCCTTGGCGAGATCGGTCAGTGACGCTGTCTGGTTCCCCATGGAGAATGTCAATGAACCAACCGACACCACAACAAGTACCAGCAGGTAGAGGAAGCGCAGATAGTTGTGGCGTGGCCGACGCGACGCCCCCTGAACCACTCTCACCAGAATGGGGTTGGCCGGCACAAGATGCCAGAGCCCAAGGAAGATCTTCCCCGCGATTTGGTTCATGACAGGTCCTCGATTCGCTTCACGATCGTGACGTGAACTACGACGTTACTGTACCATTCCCTTGGTCAAACGCATAAATGCGGTTTCCAGATTGACTTCCTCTTCGAGGATTTCTCTGACTTTGAAGTTGTTGTCCAGCAGGAGTTTCGCCAACGCACTGAAGTCGTGTGTGCGTTTTTCCAGGTCGATCACGATCTTCCCATCCACGTGTTCAACGTTGCGCACGCCCCGTGTTCGCTGAAGGAGTTCGCCCGCCAAATCCTGCTGTTCGACGACACGGACATGAACCTTGGTGCCTGTCTTGGCACGATCGATGATATCCGTGATGGGGCCGTGAAGCAGCAGTTCACCCTGTTCGATGATGCCAACCGTCGTACACAGCTCGGCCAGTTCATGGAGGATGTGCGAACTAATGATGATCGTCTTGCCCATGTTCCGCAGCTCTTTGAGCAGCTCCCGCATTTCGATACGGGCGCGTGGATCAAGACCGCTGGCCGGTTCGTCAAGCAACAGCACTTTGGGATCATGCAACAAGACGCGCGCAACGCTGAGCCGCTGCTGCATGCCGCGTGACAGAGAGTCGACGAGCGCGTCCCGCTTGTAAACCAGGTCGGTCAGTTCAAGAACGTCGCCGACGACCTGCTGACGTTTCTTACCATTGATGTTGTACGCACTGGCAAAGAACTCAAGATATTCCTGTACCACCATGTCTTCGTACGCCCCGAAGAAGTCAGGGACATAACCGATCAGCGGACGGATAATTCGAGACTCATAACCGACGACGTTACCGCAGACCCGCGCTTCGCCCCACGTCGGCTTCAGCAGGGTTGCCAGAATCTTGATCGTCGTCGTCTTACCCGCACCGTTCGGGCCGATGTAGCCAAAACACTCACCGTCTTCGATATTCAGGTGAAGATTGTTGAGCGCTGTCAGCTTGCCATATCGCTTAGTCAGATTGATCGTCTGAATGACCACGTTCAATTCGTCCTTCGCTTCAAGAACTATGCGATGCCGCGATCAACGCGGCCCTTCCTGGAATCAGGCGTTCCTCATCAGGCTACAGTGGCGTTTCACTGTTGTCCGGGACATCGCCACGTTCGCCATACGTTCGGACCGGTATTCGAATCCGATACATGGATCGAGAGAAGGCGGCCTCCGGCTCCAGTGGTCGGTAGTCGTCATCCGAATTTGTACGACGAAAGATCCGCATCGGGCCCGGATCGCGGGCAAAACCAACCAGGTAAACGGAATCGGACTGCAACTGACCGCGGAGGTCAAGCTGCCGCAGTCGATCCCGAGACCAGGTGAGCGTGCCGAGGACGCCGGCCATGCTCGGATGCTCAGCCGGATCGTATTCGCCGATGGTGGACAACAGCATCAGTGCCGTCTCCGTTTCGCTGGAGCTCGCAGTCGTTTCGCTGACCTGTCCCTGCCCGAGGTTTTCCAGGAACGACCGGAATTTGTTGCCCCATTCCGTCTGCCACCGAGCCAGCAGCTTGAGTTTCATCTGTTCGTATATTTTGTCTTCGTTACCGGCATCGTAGAGGCGAGGTGCCAGCATGATCTGCTTTCCGTCCGCGGGAATGTCGCCCAGATCATAGACGTAGATTTCTTCCGACCGCATGCGGTGGATACCGGAAATATCATCGATGTCGAAGACCGGTTGAATCAGGAAGCAATTCGTCAGATCAATCCCCAGATCATTAACCACAAAACTGTCGGCCGTAATGCGCCAGTCCGTGTAGTGTGAATCCGGTCGCGGATTGCGCCGCGTGGTGATCTGTCCGTTGAACGTGCCTTTGACTCTCCCCTGCCACTTGCCTTCAAGCCGCTTGAGCGTGGCACGGACTCGCATGTTGTGAATCTCTGCACTCGCAGGCACCATCAGGTACGCCGTGGGATCAATGAACTGTGCGCCCTGCTGGGCGATGTCAGGACCTGGTGGAATGGGCCGAAGGCCGCACGGCACAGGCGCAGGATCGCTCGCGGTCAGTGGATCCGGCGGCAGCCAGACATCGAGTCTTCGATCACTACTGGTTTTGAGGCCGAAATAGGCTGTCGCATAGGCGTTGCGTTGGCCCGCATCGAGGTCAAGGATGGCGAACTGATGCAAGCGATCGCCAAAACCCTGCTGCCATTGAACCACCATCACGCTGATCAGACTTGCGCTTCCGGCGACGATGGCGAAGGCCGTCCAGGAATGCTGACGTCCGAATTTTTTGCCGAGCAGCAGCCATGTCCCCCAGGTCGCAACAAGCACGTAGCAAGCCAGGAAGAACGTGGCGAGTGCCAGGTAGTTGCCCGCGGAACGAGCGAAGGCGATCGAACCGATTACTTTTCCGTAGAGTGATTTCGGCGTGTATTGCCCTTCTGGTGCCTTGCGAAGATAGAAGAGTCGCCCAAAGAAGTTGACTGCACTTCCCGTCGCCCCACTGAAGAGATCGTTCAACGCGATGCCGCTGAAGATGACGCGTCCGTTGCCAAGGCGGTGTTGGGAAAGAATGGTCTCGTGCAGCGCACGGTCAGCGGGTTCCAGCGCGTCCGCGTCGTCCACTTCCGGTCGGGCCTTTCGCGATTTCGCCAGAGAGACGGCCCCATCGCGCAGTGTGCAGGCAACGACCGGAACCGGATCGCGCAACTTGTCATCTTCCGGTGTGGACTGAAGATAGTTCTGGCGCAACGGTATGCGATCCGTCACCACAACGTCGCCGGGAACGACTGGCATCAACTCAGCAATATGATCCGTCAACGCCAACTGACCGGCGGTACGAGCGGCAGCCATCAAGAGTGTGCCACCGGCCTGCACCCAATTTTTGATCGCATCCACCTGCTTGGCGTTCAGGTCTTCCGGTTTGGCTTCGTCCCATACGATAAAATCGACCGACTCCAGTCCGTGCCAGACTTCAGGAACATCGCGCGGGCTGATATGACCGATCATCACCTCGCGTTCATAACCGGAAATTCGGGCGTCGGCAGCGATATCGCTGACACGTCCCATCGTTCCTTCGGTGATGGAAAGCACAAGTAACTTGTCGTGATCTTCCACCGAGGGACGTTGCGATGGAAGAACCCGACGTTCCGGAACGGGCTCCTCACTGTCGGCGGAACCGGGTGTAAAAACCTGTACAACCTCGTTCTGCTCATCGAGCAGTTCGACAGCATAGGCGTCTACGTTGCGACCGATGTCGGCGAGCGTGTAGAGCGTATACCGCTGTTGCCCCCCCGTTTCCTGTCGCAGGTGCACTTCAACTTGATCAAACGCGCGATCACCGTCGGTGTCGGTGTATGCCATGCGCAGGCGCCCATCAAAGGAGGGTTCCCCCAACAGCGTCACATCGACAATCACGGGCGTCCACTGCCCGTATCGAACGACGTTACCGAAGCGAATCGTGGGATACCCTACCCGCGCGACGTCAACAACGATCGAGGCGGACAGCGAAGAGCTCCCCAGGAGCATGGTCGCCCAGATGAGCATGGCCCCCCAGATGAGCACACCGGCACGAGTTGTTTTTCCTGTGATCATGCCAAGGACCTTTTCACTGCGTCGATCGGGGTCTCACAGGCCACGGTAGGCCTGAACATACCTTCACCATGCCCGCGCATGGTACGAAACTCAAGTCGTCAAGCATTCAAAAAATTGAGTTCCCACGAAACAAGCATTGCGTGTGGTTGCCGTGAATCACGCAACCGACGGGAAACACGATGCGACTGGTTCGAATCGATGAGCGGATCGGCAGAACAGTGGCCTTGTCATCACACCCCGACCCTGACTGACGATGGATTCTAGCCCGGCGAATGACGCAATACAACTGTACGTCGATTTCCATGGCATTCTACGAATCGTGTGATCGACGGCGGTGAGTCCAGATTCCGTACGACGCATGACGGCCGTCGGTGAACCAGGATTTTGGGGGTATGGGTTTCACGGGTGTGAGCGAACGGATAGCCTTCTTGCAACGTTATGTTAATAAGGGCAGGCGACCGAAACCCCTGGCTCGACGACCAGCTGGGTCAATCAGCTCCACCACGAGGTCCTCATGTTCTGGCGCGTACTACCTCTGCTCCTGTTGAATACGATGATCGCTGGTGGCACGCCTGTGGCCGCCCACGCTGCCACCCTAGCCTGTCCTCCCCTGACGCTCGCTGCCATCCGTTTCCTGGTCGCCGGCATCTGCCTGTGGTTTACGGCTCGGGGACTGGGTTACCCTCTCCCTTTTGCCAGAGTCGATCGCCCGCGTCTGTGGCTTCTTGCGGCGCTTTGCGTCCCCTTGAACCAGGTTGGCTACCTTGTCGGCATTTATCTGGCGGGAGCGGCACATGGAGGTATCGCTTACGCGCTGGTGCCCCTATTGATTTATTGGGTGAGCCTCTGGTTCGGACAGGTCAGTTGGACTGGACGCATGACGATCGCCTCTCTGCTGGCGTTCCTGGGAGCGGGCACGGTCATAGCGGTCACCCGTTCCTTCAACATGCAGGAAACCACATCGCTGCAGATGATCATCGGCGATGTGCTGCTGCTTTCCGCCGCGTTCACCTGGGCTCTCTTTTCTGTCTTGAGCCGACCGGTTATTCAAAAGGCCGGAGCCGTACCGACCCTTACCGTCGTCTTCCTGCTTGGTTCGCTTCTTCAGCTGCCGCTCGTACTCGTGGACGGGCTTTGGCTGGAGCTTTCTACCTGGCGTGTCGAACAGCTTACCAACGGCGGCATCATCGGCATTCTGTACATCATCTTCATCACGGCGTATTTAAATTATCTGCTGTGGTACCTCGTGATTGCGCGCTACGACGCAACCAAGTCATCCATTATTACGAACTCGTCATTTCTGATCACCGTGCTGCTTGAATACCTTGCCGGTAACCTGGCGTGGTCACCGTGGGTGTGGTTTGGTTCGGGGCTGCTCCTGGCGGGCATCATTCTGGCCAATCGACGCCCCCGGACGGTGTCAGTTGCCGGTCGATCCTGACCATTCCAAGGTGTAGATCGTCAGGTAGCGGCGGTTGGTATCCGGTAGAGGGATTTCATTTCGAACCACCAGGCGTGGTTCGTCATCTCGCCGGCACAACATCTCGAATGTGTCCGGATTCAGAACTTCGGGAAAGCCATACGTCCGTGACAGGCGTTGGATCTCCAACCAGTTGACCAGCACATGCGAGTACCCTTGTTCGGCCATCCACGCCAGCGCCGATCGGCCGCTGTTATCCTGCTCTAGAAGTGCGGCCAACGGCTGTTCGTTGAAGACGACATGGTAGTCAACATTCCTGTCAAAGTAGAACGCCTTCGATTCACCAACGAGAAGAATCGACGCATCGGCCGGCAGCTCATTGTTCACGATGCCGTAACCCTGGAGTTGCGTCATCGTCGACGCATGGAGCCCGCCGTAGGGCTGCTCCTGTTGGACGAGCGGCAAGGCGAAGGCCAGATTCCACGTTACACCTGCCAGGATCACCGCGGCGACCAGCTTCCGTCCCACTGGATGGCGCATCATTGTCGATCGACTGCCCAGCAACACCAGCGGAATCAGAAAGACGACTGCGAACCGGGCATAGAGATGTGTGGCGAACAACCAGACCAGCAACTGCATACCTGCGACCATGATCAGAACCACGTCGCTTCGGTCGCGTTGTCGTCCGTACAGACCCAACAGCGCCAACAGGAACACGGCCGGACCGAATCGTTGCAAGGGGTCACCCGGAACACGCGACCAGAGCGCAAGAAAGCGACCTGACAGCGACGATTCGGCGGTCGACGGCTGATGACCTCGTGCCCACATCTCTGCGGACTGCTCAGTCCAGCCTTCTGGACGCGCGGCGAAGACGGACTCGCCCAGTGGAAACACCGGATCAGCGGTGGCGATGACGTTTTTTACCAGCCAGGGGCTGAATGCCATCGCCGCTCCCAGGCCGACGATCAGGGCAGCTTTCGGTCGACGCATGGCCAGGCACGACAAGATGACGGGTGCGGCGATCATCGGAACGGCGGTGTATTTGGTCCCACAGGCAAAACCCGCCATCACACCAGCCAGCATGGCATGCACCGGATCACCAGGCGAATTGACGATGCGAAGGCACAAACCGATGGCGACGAGTCCAAAGAAGATCAGCATCAATTCGACATAAGCCAATCCCGCGAAATACCAGATCCAATTCGCAGAACCGAAACAGAGCGTTGCCAGAACGCCGGCATCTTGCGACCAGTCCCGACCAATGCACCAAGCGGCGAAGATACAAAGTAACCCCATGGCCGCGTGCAGGTAGTTTGCAACGCTGGCGGCGTCATAGGGGTCGTCCATGATGAGCATCGCCAGCAGATAGAGCATCTCCATATTGGACGGAAAATTTGCATAGACGTTGTGGGGAAGAAAACTGATGGCACCGTTTTGGACGTGCTCACGGGGAACCTGCAGGTGGTACTCCAGAATGTCATAGCCGTACCCCTCTTCCGCCCAGATTGTGCCTGGAGGATTGGAGGCTGCGAGAATCATCAGCGTCAGGAATGGCGCGAGCAGCAACAACGCTCGATGCCAGGGCGTCGGCGGTTCAAACGCATCCGCCCATGCGCCGACGGCGCTTCGCATCCGGAAAACGCCACCGGCACCTGCGACCAGCAGTATGCCGATCATCACGTAGCGATTCAGCATGCCTGCCAGACCGAGAAGTAGCACCAACATAGCTGTTACGCCGATACCTGCGCCGGCACCGATCAGTATTCGCCATCGCAAAGGCCAGGTATCAATCTGCCGGGGAAGGACGGCCAGCCCGCCCAGAATCATAGGAAAGATCAGCAACGCCGCCGTCGATCCATCGTAGATCAGCGCAATGGCGCTGTCTGGTGAAATGAGCCCCGCAACGGCTACGGCAACGCCAAATGTGATAAGCGGAATGCGCAAGGCGTCCGGCATGCTTTCAGCTTCCGAAAAGCGTATCGTGCGCCTTCATCAACGCAACGAGTGCGTGCTGGCAATGGCTGATGCGAAGGAGATTGAGCGTCGGCGTTTCCCTCATGCCGTTCACCGTATCACGCGGACTGCGGACAAAATAAGCTTCCTCTGGTTTGAACTGCAATTGCAGGACGAAACGCGTGGCCAGACGAGCGGCCTGTGCGTAGCGGGCAGCACGATCCTGATCGCCGGTCTCTCGTGCCAGATTGGTGGCATCGCACAGCGCTTCAAGAAATGCCGCGGTCGTGATATCTGCATGCCCCGGCTGTTGTGCCGCAATCCCGCCCCACAAGACATGCCAAGGAGAATTGCCCTCGTGAATCTGATGATCAACGACCCAATCGGCAAGCTCGAACACAAAGTCGCGATAGTCTGCTCTGTCGGTGTGACGAGCCATGATCGCGAAAGCCTGCGCCTGCCATGGAATCAGCGCGGGCAGTTCACGGTCACGGAAGAATCCGCGGTAGTACGTGATGGCACGCGAGAATGATTCGAGCACCTCCTGTGATGGTCGAACCTCGTAGTATTGCGCGAGAGCCAGCAGGGCTTCACCCGGGAACTGCGCCTGTCCATCCATCATTTCAGCCGGCGGGAACGCGGTCATGAACATGCCCGAAGGACGCTGCAACCAACGCATGCCGTTCGTCAAACTATCGATTTGATCTATGTATCCGCCTCGCTTGGGATGCTGCAGCATCGCCTGGGTCAGCATCGCGGTGACACCGAGTTTGTGCTTGCCGTCTGCGGTGGCGATAAACGCACCGCCTTCCTGCTCCGGGATCTGCGTCAAACCCTGCAGGTGAAAACGAATTCCCAGATTCGCCGCACCGAGCGACGCGCTCTTGCCTGACCAGGCTGCATGCCGTGACAAAGCGGCAAGTGCACCGGCCTGTCGGACCAGGCTGTTCTGCCGGCTGTATCGATCCAGCCCGACCTCATACTGATAAGAGAAGAGTCCCGACTCCAGCTGGCGGTAGGCCATGTAGTCGGCGAGTTGCTGAATCGCCTCGCCCAGTCGCTCACGCGTCACGCTTTCGAGTGAAACAGGAAACAAGCCCCGTTCCAGTGTCACCACCTCGTCACTTCGTGGTGGCTGATACCAATGCAGCGTGCGAAACCGCATCAGCCGTGCGTTGCTCACGGCTTCCGAATTGCCCAGCGTGTATTCGGCCAGACGTCGCAGGGCTTCCGGTAAGGTCACGTCACTGGTGAAGACTTCGGCAGGGCTGAAACGATGTGCCCCCTTCGGGCCGAAGATCACCATCCCATGCTCGCCCGGTTGGATGTGCGGACCCAAGACCATCGGCTGGGTCCAGTCTCCCTCGATACGAAGGGGAACCGCATCACCGACGAGTTCGATTTCAACCAGGAGATCGGCGAGTCTCTCAGGCATGAGTAGCTTGTTTCCGACGGCTGATCGCGTCGCGGTAACGGCGGCATCCCGCACCGCGTTCATGACGGCCGACGGCCCGCCCACACCGGCTCCCAGCAGAAAGCCGCTCAGACGTAACTGCACCAGGGCTTCGGTTTCCACCTCTTTCAGGCGTGCCGGGACATAGGTTGGCTCGTACATGGACCGCCCCAGCAATTCGTCCCGGATCGTCCGCCGGGCCAATCGCGTCAGGAACTTCTTCTCTCCTTCTTCGAGAGCGGGTTCTTGCGGAAGGGCTGCGGTGTCGGGCTCAGCGGCAAACACCGCATCACCGACGTACGGAGATTCGACCTGCAAAGAGTCAGCAGTGATCCACATGAAAAGGAGAAGCCCCACACGAAGGGGACCGGGACGTCGGAAATCAGGCATGCATCACTCGTAAATAGTACGGGAAATCAGGTCGCTGAAGGATCTCATGCACGACAACTATTTGCCAAACCACGTGATCGCACAGCAGTTTTTGCTCATGTCGTCCGATGAAACTAGGAAGATCGGACGGCTGTTAACAGCCTAGTATACTGTAGACGGAATTTCGAACCAAGTTATCAAGGTGGCGACCCCGACGGTGGGTTGCCGGCCGGCCCATTCAGCGAAAAGAGCTCCAGCGTGGACGACAAGAACTTCTCGGTCGCGATGTGCCAGGCGGCGGCGGATGTTGCCTCCGTGATCCAGGCCCGCGCGCTGTTCGCGTCTGCGTCCGCGGTTGAAGATCTCGAATCACTTCATGAAAGTCTGGAACCACCAACCAAGCTCATCCTGATCTGTCGTGACGAGCAGGAGGCGGAACGCGC
>JBMYUM010000104.1:0-11107 GCA_049605375.1 Phycisphaerae bacterium
CAACGGACGGCTGCCAATCACGGCCGCCATTGCCACTCTACCGCCTGGTCCTGGCCACTTGTACAGATGTTTGTTCGTCTTTAACTGGCCGTTTGGATGAGAAAATCCAGCAATCCGTAGTAAACCGCCGCGAATGCTGCCAGAAATGAAATAAAAATCGTCATACGTCTGAACTCCCCACTCTTAGCCCACGTTCCCATACCTACGCTGTCTGGATGAGTCCAACAAGCGTAAGGAAATACGCCGATCCCCAAATGACAACGGCGGCGATGATCCACTCAAACATGCTTAGATTCCCGTTTGAACCCGTCACGATCGGCATTTGCCATCCGCGATGGATACCAACACCCTGATCGATGTATCGGGCCAGGTTGCCCGCCAATCCAGCAGAATCCGGGAGCGAAATTTAGGCCTTGGGCCCGAACCAGACAAACAGGAACAAGTAGACCAGAACGCCCGTCATCGACACATAAATCCAGATCGGAAACGTGATTCGCGCCCACTTGCGGTGCGCTTCCCAGCGGTTTCGCAAGGCGAGAATGAGCGTCCAGGATGCGATAAACGGGACCGAAGCCGCCAGGATCACATGAGTGATCAGAATGAAGAAGTAGACGAGCCGAACGGGCCCCTCGCCGCCGAATTTCTTCTCCTCTCCCAGAAACCGGTAGGTAAGGTACGAACAGAGAAAGAGCGTCGAAACGATGAATGCCGACGTCATGCACCAACGGTGAGCGACTTTCCGCCCGGAACGAATCATGGCGTAGCCAGACAGAAGCAAGAAAAAGCTGATTCCATTCAGCGTTGCATTTACCGTCGGCAGATCACTGATTTCCATCACGTCCCCCTCACGCGCTGGGCTGCAACGAACGGACGTCAGACAAAATCTTGTCGATCAAGTCGCTCACTGCGATGTCAGGATCAAGACCATTGTAGACGTTGCGGACGTTCCCCTTGGGTCCTACCAGAATGAAATAGGTGCTGTGGAATACTTTGTGCTCCTCATCGCCGGTCTTCACAGTCT
The DNA here is from genome assembly GCA_049605375.1 of Phycisphaerae bacterium. Lineage (GTDB taxonomy): Bacteria > Planctomycetota > Phycisphaerae > UBA1845 > UBA1845 > JADFOB01. Next base: position 1,022 of record JBMYUM010000104.1, read on the forward strand.
GCATGAAACCATCCATGGCAAGTTCCCACACGAAGTCCTCATCGTCGCACGTGAGAAATGACCAGTGCGACTCGTCGGCTTTAAATCGCTGCGCATACTTCTTGAGGATGGGCGGGCGATCTCGAAGCGGGTCCAGACTGAAGGAAGCCAGGTGATAGGTCAAACCAGCTTCCTCCAACGCGCGCTGCAGGCTCAGCATGCGCTGGCTCATCTTCGGGCATGGTCCCGGGCAATCCGTAAAAATGAAGTCAGCGATCCAGGGTTTGCCGAGCCAGGTTTCGTGCGTGACGACCATACCATCCTGGTTCGTCATCACAAACGAAGGAACCGGTTTGAGGTCCGGCAACGGCGACGCACTCTGTGCGCCACCACTATTCCCCTGCCAGATGAGGACGGTCATGATAATACCCACCACCAAAGCCCCAGCGATGAGGTATGCGGGACGTCTGGCTACGTCCGCCTGTTCCATGCCGGCATTCGATGCCGTGTTCACCGGTGTCGATTCGGTCAGCACCGGTTGTTGATTGTCATCCATCCTGATCACTCCGGGCTCTTGTGGCCTCATAGAATTCAAGGGTTGGTCTCTCGTATTGCAGAGGTACCGCGTCTTTCAGGCACGCCGCCCTACGACCCGCACTGCAAGGAACAACATGACAACTGCAAACGCGGCGCTCACCCCCATCGAAAATCCAAGCGACGGCATGGCACCGGCGATCTCTTCCGCCTGTTGTCCGTACATCGTACGGCGAACTGCTGCCAGTCCGTACGTCAGCGGGTTCAAATAGACCAGCCACGCGATCCATGAGGCAGCCCCTGATGCGGGAAACAGAGCACCCGACAGGAACCACATGGGCATCAACAGCAGGTTCATCACAGCATGGAAGCCCTGTGTTGAATCCAATGGCCAGGCCATCAGCAAACCCATCGCACTAAGACCAACAGCGATCAGCACTAGCAGTCCGGCTAACGCAACAAAACCCAACGGCGTGAGCGGCACACCACTCAGCGGTGCAAGCAAAAGGAACAGCAACCCCTGAACTGTCGCCAGAACCGTACTCCCGCATACTTTGCCGAAGACGATGGCAAATCGTTCCGAGGGCGACGCCAGAACCGCCTGCATAAACCCCTCCCGACGATCTTCAATCACCGAGATCATGCAGAAGATGGCCGTGAACATGACCACCAGCAGAATGGTCCCTGGGAAGAAATATTCGAGGTAACCAACGTCCGTCGTTGCGCCCGCCGGCTGAAATGACCGCCCCAACCCGGAGCCGATCAACAACCAGAACACGACCGGTGTCCCCAGCGCGCCGATTATGCGACTCCGTTGCCGGGAGAATCGCGTGATCTCGCGCCATGCTAATGCGATCGCCGGTGCCCACCGCTCGTCGCGCGTGCTTTGGTCCGTTGGGCTGCTGATAGCTGTGGTCGCGTGGGACATCGCATGCTCCTGATTCTGCTTGATGTTCGATCCGTTTACCAATCTGCATTACCGGCGACGGTTCGCTCCACGCCCGCCTCGCCGCTTCGGGGTATCCTCTTCCGGCTCTGCATCGAGAAGAGGCCTACCGGTAAGATGGAAGAAGACATCAGATAGGGTCGGCGCGCCCACGCGTATGCTCTCGACATCTTCACGCAGTGACTCGTAGAGCATCGGGACGCGTTGATGTGCGTCCTCACACTCGATACGCACAACGCCATCAGCCGCTCGAGCTTCCAGGCCCGATGACTGCGACAATCGTTCAGCCAGTTGTGTGGCATGATGCCGTTTGGCTCCCACCGGCTCAACGACAATGACGTCCCCCCCCACTTGGGATTTTAGAACAACCGGAGAATCAAAAGCGATCAGCCTACCGTGATCCATGACCGCTACCCGGTCACAACGCTGCGCCTCTTCCATCAGATGGGTCGTTAGCAGGCAAGCCACACCATCCTCCCGCAGAGCCGACAGCTCATCCATCAACTCCATGCGTGCCGCGGGGTCCAAACCCGTGCTGGGTTCGTCCAGAAGCAGGACGCGCGGATCATGCAGCAGGCCCTTGGCCAACTCAAGCCTGCGCTGCAAACCACCCGACAATACGCCTGATCGATCCTGAGCCCGGTCCGTTAATCGAAAACGCGCCAGTTGCCGGTTGATGCGCTCGTTCAGGTCATGTCCCGATAGACCGTAGAGTCGCCCCTGACACGTCATGTTTTCCATGACAGTCAGAAAGGGATCGATGCTTGGTTTTTGGAAGACAATGCCGAGATTGCGTCGCACACGAGCACGATCGATCGAAATGTCATGCCCCATGACGGTGGCGGAACCGCTGTCGGGTTCAAGTAGAGTTGCGAGAATGCGGAAGAGTGTCGTTTTGCCGCTGCCATTTGGGCCTAGAAACGCAACAAGATCGCCGGCATCGGTCTCGATCGACACATCGTCGAGTGCAGTTCGATCGCCAAATCGACGCGTCAATCCGGAAACCGCCAAGGCCGACGTCATTGCTCTCGCTCCATGATCTGTATCGTCATCTTGCTCATGGTCTCCGCCCAGCCCGATTGTTCTACTGATCCACCCTGCCGCTGGGTAGTCCGGCAATGGCGATCACAACGATCAGGCAGCCAGCAGGAGTTTATCGAGCAGCATCAAGGCGAAGAGCAATGGGATGTACACAACCGACGTAAGCATCATCAGCCGAGCGTTGTAATGCGTCTTCGAGATCATGAACACCAGGCAGGAGAATAGGAAGCCCAGGCCCAGCACAATCGCACTGATCGCGTACAACCCGCCACTGACGCGGAAATAAACTGGAAGCAAACTGGCTGCAATCAACGCAACCATATGCGTCATGATATGAAGATCAATTCGCGTGGAAGAATCCACCAAAGGCATGACCGGATAACCGGCCTGCTCATAATCCTCGCGATAGATCCAAGCGATCGCCGAGAAGTGCGGTAACTGCCAGAAGTAAACGATACCGAAGAGCATCCAGGCAATGCGACCACATTCTCCTGTCGCCGCGATCGCTCCAATCATCACCGGTAATGCGCCCGGAACGGCGCCGACAAAAACGCTCATCGGCGTTACGCGTTTCAGGGGCGTGTACAACACCACGTAGCTAGCGAGCGAAAGAAAGGCCACCCCCGCAGCAAGCCAGGAAACGAACGCCGCCAGAATTAGAAAGCCCAATCCCGCGGTGACAACACCAAAGCCCAACGCCTCTCCATCCGAGAGTCGACCGGAAGGCAAAGGTCGATCGGCCGTCCTCGGCATCATGGCGTCATAACCACGCTCTGTGTACATATTGAGGGCGTTAGCAGCACCTGCGGCAAGGCCGGTTCCAACGACAGCACACAGCCACGTTAGCCAGTGGTCACGCAAGACTTCCGAAGATGGAAGCGCAATGGCAAAACTAAGACCTGTAGCGCCGAGGACCAGCGTCGCAATACGAGGCTTCGTCAACTCAAGGAATGCATTCATACGGCCCTGATGGGATTCCAGCGATCGATCTTTGCTGTAGGGAATGTCAGTCATGACGCAGCCGGACTGTCAACAGCCCCTCTGTCGAACATCGGTGAATTCGATGCCCCGTCTGCTTCTGCCCCGGTCACAGGTACCGTCACCGGTTCCTTCGGTGCCGCCAAAACCCGCCGCGCGACGCCTGCCACCGCAAACGACGCGCCGAGAATCAGCGCCCCCATTCCGAGGTGAACAGAGGGAACCAACCAGGACCACGGATCACCGATCGAGAGATTCATGGTACGAATCATGAACGTCAGCGAACCGAAGAACAGCTGAACCGTCAAGAGTATCGCAAGATACTGCGTCATTTGAACCAGGAATCGCTGCCGATGGTGACGTCCCATCACCCACAGGGTCATCCAACCGATCGCAAAGCAGACGATGATCAACCACACCAAATGCCCCGCCAACGCCAAGTCCGCTTTGAAGTGGCGGAGCCAACCACCGAAAATCAACTGAATCAAAACGATGGCGATCAAGCTGACGGCAAAAACACGCGTCGCATTCGCCGACTTGGATCGAACGGCACTTCCCAGCTCATCCCAGGTCCGCGAAGAGACGACAGCGAGCATGAATGCCATGGCGAAACAGACTTGCCCCATGATACCGTGCACCATAGCCAGCGCGGTCGATACCTCGATGACACGAAGACCACCTAGAACCCCTTGCGCAATAATCAGCAGGAGCGTAGCCCATGCCAGTCGAAGCCGTAACGGGTTCGCGGTCGATGCCGAGCGGTGTGCCAGTACAACGGTGGTAATCGCAAGCATGCCAACGAACCATCCGATCAGGCGATGGCCATGCTCCCACAGCGTATCTTCCTTTTCCGTCCATTGCGGCGGATTCAGCAAATGACCGTCTGACGTCGGCCAATCGGGGTAGGCCATCCCAGCCCCCTTGGTCGTGACACCAGCACCAACGAGCAGCAACGGGAACACAGCGAAGCACAGCAGGATCGATGCAACTTTCAGGGTCGGTGAATAACTGGGATTGAAATTCGTCATGGCTTCAGGATAGAGCGCTACAGAAGTGCGCACGTGTGGAAGAAGCAAGGCAACTCAATCCCCGCTCCTCTACGTAACTGACAACGATAACGGGTCTACCGTCCCTTTCGGCCGGGCTCGGAGATACTTGCCCGTGGATGATGGGTCCGCCACGCATCACGCGTCGCGATCGGACTCCCACTCTTCGCCTGCGAATTCAGGGGCGTTCGTTTCGCTTTCACGCAAGACGCCGTCGTCGTCAATAATCAATTCACCGGAGGCGATTTTTCGACTTCGCTGAATCCAGAAGAGGCCGGTGCCGGCAATTCCACCCAACACCATCACCACAACGCCAACGAGCGTTGCGACACCCCAAACAGCGCCTAATGTCATCTTTGATTCCGGATCACCGAAGCAAACCGAGCACGCCCGCGCGTCGGCGACGAACATCGCGACAGCAAGGCAGCCCAAACCGATACCAGCATTCGATTTTAAGTTGAGTCTGATCATAGGTAGCTGAAACCCTCCAATTTCTTGAGGAACCACTTACCGTACACGATCGCCCCAACGCCACCGGCGAGGGTCAGAATCCCGATAATCAATGCGGATACGTCGCCGACGTTCAGAAAACGGAAGATGCACCACGCACCGAAACCACCTGCGAACAGCACGCAAACGATGACGAAAAAGATGTGGAACGCCTTCAGTGACATTCTGACTACTCCTCTACCGACAATCAGGACCGTCCGTACCAGGGACGGCAATCACACAACATGTGATTATTGAGCGGTGACTCGCAAGCGTCGACCGAATCAGAGAAAACCCGTCCATCTCGGACGAGTTTTCGAAATATTCAATGTCAGTGATCATCGTCATGGGCATGGTCGTCACCATGTGCATGATCATCATGCCCATGATCGCCATGACCGTGATCATCGTGACCATGATCATCGTGACCGTGGCCGTGCGCATCATGCTTGGGGGCATTCGGATCAACATAGCCGATCTCGCCCTCAACGGGTGCCGACCAGGCCGTCATCGTTGCGTTCTTCGGCAAGTCCCAGATCGTAATGGCCGGGAGCAGGAGCAGAACGAAGAAGAACAAGGCACAGAGGACAAGCGTCCACCAGATCATCCCGCCGCGTTCCCACTTCAGGTGCATGAAAATGAATGCGACCAGCGAAGCCTTGACGCAGGCGATCCCAAGTCCAACGACGTAATCCCAAGGGTACGGAATCTCAACGGTCGCGACCCAAACGGTCGCAATCGTCCCAACCACCAACGCAACCAGGACACCGATATATAGCGGCACATGCTTGCCGGCATCTTCATGGGCACCAGCCATGGATAACTCCTACATCAAGTAAAGAATCGGGAACAGGAAGATCCACACAAGGTCAACGAAGTGCCAGTAGAGACCGGTACATTCGATGCGGTTGGTGTAGTACTCAGGATCGTGCTCCCAGAGTTTCGCACCAGGCCCGATGAAATACACAATGACCACGATGCCGCCGACGATGTGCAATGCGTGCAAGCCCGTCAACGTGAAATACAAACCATAAAAGTTCGAGTAAGCGGGCCCGTGTCCATGCTGGATCTTTGGAACGTACTCCAGGAAGATCTTCAACAGAATAAACAGGATCGCCAGAACGGTCGTGATCGTCAGGTGCGTCTTGGCAAGCTTGATGTTGCCCTGCTTGCAGGCCACCCACGCCATGACCATGGTCACACTGGACACAATCAGCACCAGCGTATTGAAACCACCGATCTGCCAGCTCAGGCCCGCCTCTTCCGGCGTCGGCCACGAATTGGCACCAACCCGAAGCAGGACATACGTCGAGAACAGGGCCCCGAACAGCATGACTTCGGACGCCAGGAACAGCCAGGTGGCAAACTTACCGTTGTAAATACCCGTCACCGGGTGCGGCTTAACCGTGTAAGCCAGTAATTCCTGCGACACGCTTATGCCTCCATCGCTGCTTCGTGTTGCGGATGATAGTCAGCCGAGTGCTCCGGATGACTGTACTCATAAGGACCACGGTAAACGACCGGCTCCTTCTCGAAATTCCCGTGTGGCGGCGGCGAAGGCGCGGCCCATTCCAAGGTCGTAGCCTCCCAGGGATTCGCACCAACCTTCTTGCCGAACTTGATGCTCCAGAAGAAGTTGATGATGAAGAAGAGCTGAACCAGCCCCAGCAACCACGCCCCCATCGAAGACATACGCGTCAAACTTTGAACTGCCTCACCATGGGCATAATACGTCTGGTCATACAAACGACGCGAAACACCAATCATGCCCTGGAAGAACATCGGGAAGAAGACAGCGTTGATGAAAATGAACGAACCCCAGAAGTGCAATTTTCCGAGGAACTCATTCATCATGCGACCCGTCGCCTTGGGATACCAGAAGTAAACGCCGGCGAAAATCGCAAAGACCGTTCCCGGTGCCACCACGTAGTGGAAGTGACCGATCACGTAATACGTATCGTGGAGGTGAATGTCTGAAACCGGAAGGCCAAGCGGCAGCCCGGTCAAACCACCAATACCAAACATGGGCAGAAACGCCAGAGCAAACAGCATGGGGGTATTGAAGCGAATCGAACCCCGATAAAGACTGATGACCAGCGCAGTCAGAATGACAACTGACGGAATCGAAATGATCATCGTCGTCGTGGCAAAGAACACGCTCAACGTTGGGCCCATACCCGTCATGAACATGTGGTGTGCCCAAACGATAAACGACATGAAGCCCAGGAAGATGGAAGAGTAGATCAACGCCTTGTAACCCCAAAGCGGCTTACGCGTGTTGTTGGCGATAATCTCGGAAATGATGCCGAATGCAGGCAGAATCAACACATACACTTCCGGGTGAGCCAGGAACCAGAACAGGTGCTGCCACAGAAGCGGGCTACCACCACCGGCAACTTCCGCCGGCTGGTCACTGATCACAAGTCCGTCAGGCGAGAAGAAACTCGTCCCTGCCACGCGGTCCATCAGCTGAAGGACGCCGGCTGCTTCGAGCGGCGGAAAAGCCAGCAACAGAAGGAACGACGTGACCAGCTGTGCCCAAACAAAGAACGGCAGACGGAACATCGTCAGGCCCTTCGCACGCAGCTGGATGATGGTCACGATGAAGTTGACCGAACCCAGCAGCGACGAGGTGATCAGGAAAACCATCCCAATCAGCCAATAGGTCTGACCGCCACCGGCCGCGATCGTCGAGAGCGGCGGGTACGATGTCCAGCCTGAAGAGGCCGGCCCCTGCGGAAGAAAGAAGCTCGCCAGCATGACGACGCCACCACAGAAGTAGACCCAGTAGCTCATCATGTTCAGCTTGGGGAACGCCATATCCGGAGCACCAATCTGCAACGGCATGACGAAGTTTCCAAAGCCACCGACCAACATCGGCACAACGCCAAGGAAGATCATGATGGTACCGTGCATCGCACCGAAAGCGTTGTAACCGTCTGGCGACAAGATCTTGCCCGGCGCGTAGTAGTCGCCGAGGAAGCCACCGATGACCGGAATCTCAGTCAGCGGATAAGCCAGCTGCCAACGCATGATCATGATCAGAAAGAAGCCCAGCAGCAGGAACAAAAGCGACGTTACCGCATACTGGATCCCGATCACCTTATGGTCGACCGAGAACACGTACTTACGCCAAAAACCCAGCTCGTGATGTGTATCACCCATCGGTCGCTTGTCCTTAATCAAACTCGTCTTCGTCGAACTCTTCCGGTGCCTGGTCCGCGAGCCACTGTTCGTACTCGGCGTCATCGGCATGGATCGTCATCAGGGCACGCATGGAATAGTGGTTGTTACCGCAGAGCTGGGCACAAGCCACTTCGTAATTACCAGTTTCCTTCGCTTCAAACCAGACCGGGATCGTCATACCCGGAATCGCATCCTGCTTCACTCGCAGGACCGGTAGCCAGAAACTGTGAATCACGTCTTTCGAGGAAATATCGCAGATAACCGGACGCATCTTCGGGAAGTGCAGCTCCGGTGAGAATACGTCGTCTACGCCTGCAGGGTCGTTGGGGTCAATGCCAAGAATGTTCGCGGCAGGGTCGACGTAATCCGGTCGGGTACGACCGAATTTTCCATCCGGTCCGGGATAGTGGAAATTCCATTGGAACTGCTGCCCCACCACGCGGACATGAATCGGATTCTCATCTTCGCCGGGAATGTCGTTCTTCACCTGTGCCCAGATCGGCACCGAGAAACCAAGCAGCAGCACAGCTTCAACGCCGGCCACCACAATCTCGGCGTACTTCGCCGGCTTGGCTTTGATCTGGGAATAAGACGCGGTGTGCCCCGGACGAGCACGGAACTTAAAGAGGCAGTACAGGAAGAACACACCCCAACCAACAAACAGGATCACCATGAAGACGTGAATCCAGTTGATCAGGTTGTCAACGCCCGCAGCCTGTGGCGTGTTGGAAACGTTCGGCGGAAGCCAGTATCCGGTGTAGTCACCGTCAACGGCAGGACCTACGGGCTTGGCCGGCGGGTCATCCTGTGCCCATACCGACGACACGATCGGTGACGCCGTGAACGCGGCCAGTGCCAAAAGGAATGGCACAACCTTACGTACACTATTCAAGACTTTTCTCCCTGCGACAGAACCCAGTTGGGCCGGCACTCCGACCAGCGACCCGCACATGGTAGCAGGTCAACGTCAGAATGAAAACGGAAAGCGGGGCCAACCATTCGGCTGGACCCCGCCATCAATTCATCAAGATTTACTTCTCTTCGCCGGTGTAAGTGAAGTCGGCTTCAGCAGCTGTGCTGGCAACCGTCACTTCAACGGTCTTCACACCAAACTTCTCATGCCAGGCTTCGACAACGTACTTGCCGGCCGGAACGCCCTTCAGTTCAAACGTGCCATCCTTACCCGTGACGGCAAAGAACGGATGATCGAAAACCTGAATGTAGGCAGCCATCCACGGGTGGACGTCACACTTGATCTTGAAGACATCTTCTTTAACCAGCTGGATGTCCTTGGTCATGCCCTTCTTCGGCTGACTGAAGTTGATCTCTTCGTTCACCTTCGGAAGAAAATGAATGTTGTGGTTGGTGGCGTCACCATTCGAGATCGTCAGCGTCTGGCCCGCCATCAATCCAAGCACGTGCGGCGTGTACTCGCACTTGACCTGCGTCAACTGGACCTTCTCAGCCGGTGCGTCGAAGCTGCCGCTCAGGCCGCTCTTGATGTAAACCATAACGTTTCGGAGCGTCGTTGGATCGGTTTTCTTGTTGATGACCACATCGTAGGTACCGATACGGCCGGCCTGAGCGCAAACCGGGTCCTTCGCGGTGTTGATACGCTTCCGCTTGAACTTGCCGGCGTCACCACTGAAGATGACCTTACCCTTGATCGAACCGCCATCGGCCAACGCGACGGGGGCGATGTTGAACATCGTGGCAACCATCAATGCAGCCAACGTGACTTTCAACGTCTTCATCGTAGCTCTCCTTTCACCCGGCGTGTCCCTCTGCAACGCCCGAAGGCATCTCAGAGACCCGCGTCGCTCGGGTCATGACGAATATACGAACCACCACGTTACGCAGTGGCCCACCGCAGCACGCGGTGGATCA
>JBMYUM010000105.1:0-11029 GCA_049605375.1 Phycisphaerae bacterium
GGCCGGCGATCGGTACTTTCGTCGGTCGTTCGCGTGTTGCCGAACCTCCTGTGCCCTAACTTCAGACGCGTGCTTTACCGGACGATATCCCGGGTGAAGAACTCTACGGCTGATGATCCGCGCTGCAACACGTGTTGCCCGTCGCAGGAAGAACGGCCACGACCCTTGGGTGTCAGTGATGGATGCAATTCTAATTACGGGTGGTGCGGGCTTCATTGGTTCGAACTTCGTCCGCATGTTCATGAAGCGTTACCCGAAGACCGACGTGCATGTACTTGACGCGTTGACATACGCGGGGAACTTGCAGAACTTCGATCAGGACATCCAGGAGAATGACAGATTCCATTTCTGGTACGGAAACGTGTGCAATCCGGGTATCGTCGGCGATATCATGGAGCAGGTCGACACGGTCATTCACTTTGCGGCCGAGTCGCACGTCGCACGCAGCATCTATGACAACGCCGTCTTCTTCCAAACAGATGTGATCGGAACGCAGGTCGTTTCCAATCAAGTGCTGCGTCACCGCAAGCGTATCAAACGATTCATCCATATTTCGACTTCTGAAGTGTACGGGACAGCGATGGCCGAGCCGATGGCAGAGGATCATCCGCTCAATCCGCTGACACCTTATGCGGCCGCGAAGGCTGGCGCTGACCGACTCGTTTATTCGTATATCCAGACGTATGACTTGCCGGCCATGATTGTCCGCCCGTTCAATCAGTATGGACCCTATCAGCATCTCGAAAAGTGCGTGCCTCGTTTTGTCACCAGCGTACTCGAAGGTTCGCCCATTACGATTCATGGCGACGGCACGGCCGCCCGCGATTGGGTCTATGTCGACGATACATGCGCGGCGTTAATCAACGCTCTCGAAGTGCCATTGGATGCCATTTTTGGAGAGACGATCAACATCGGCACCGGCGTGGCTGCGGATGTTCGAACGATCGCCAACAAGATCATCGAGGCCCGGGGCGCGATTGGTCAGCCTGTTGAGCATATTGAAGATCGTCCCGGCCAGGTCGACCTGCATATCAGTTCGACCGAGAAGGCCGAGCGTCTTCTGGGATGGCGCGCGACGACGGACCTGGACTCAGGCCTTGAGTCGACGATTGCCTGGTACGCTGAAAACGAATCATGGTGGCGTTCGGCGGAATGGATGAAGACTGTTGCATTGAAGAATGCGCAGGGACAGACCGTACTCCATTGATCTCGTGGGGAATGAGGCATGAGCAAACCCTCGGCTGAAACGCGGATGGTCTCCGGTGGTGTGATCGGGGGACCCGGTTATGTCGGGCTGCCGAAGCGAATGTCAGATGTCGACTCGGGCGGCACGTTGTCACGTGGCCACGTTGCATCCCACTCACGGTCCACATCGACACCGCTTCTATCCATCGTTGTGCCGGTGTTTAACGAGTCTGAGCATATTGCGCAGACCTATCGCAGTCTGGCAGAAGCGGTATCGGGCCTGAAAGGGGTTGCGGAATTTGTATTCGTCGATGACGGGAGCACGGATTCGACCGGTGACCTGCTCATAGAGCTGAGTTCGCGGGATCCAAGGGTGTACGTCATCCAACTACTGCAGAACGCAGGGCAACACCAGGCGACACTGGTCGGCATTGATGCGGCCGATGGTGACGTCGTCATGACACTTGACGCTGACATGATGCCGGGACGGGAACTGATGACACGCATCATGGAGACGTTTGACCATCATCCTGAGTGTCAAGCGATCAGCGTGGCTCGAAACATCCGTTCGAGCTTTGGCTTTCGGAGCTTCGCTTCCCGTGCTGTGACCTGGGTGACGAACTCGGTCTGTTCCTCACGCCTGCAGGATCCGGGATCAACGTTCAAGGCCGTACGCCGACCCATCGCCGATCTGGCTCGACAGCACGACGTGCTCGCACAGTTCTTTCCCATGTTTGTCGCCAGTTCGACGCGTCACATTATTGAAATTCCCGGTACCGTTGATCAGGTTGACCGACCAAGCCGCTACAAGCTGTCGACGCTTGTGATGACCCTCATGTTGGCCATGCTGAACTACTCGCGAGGGGCGACCATACTCACGTGGACACTGTCTATTGCGGCTTTCGTGTCCGGCCTGTCCGCTCTGGTACTCGTATTGGTACCCATCTTCATGATGTTGGCTGGTTGGCAGGTCGCCCTGGGATCGGCAGTCTTCGGAATTGTCGGAATCATGGCTGGATCGTACGGCCTGATCATGACAACGATCGGTTACAAACTTGAAGCGTTCATACGCAACAGTCGCCTTCGACAGATTCCCATGAGACGCTATGTCCGTCATGGTGAAGTCGTTTCACCTGCACCGCCGTCAACAGGCTACGTTGCTCACCGGTCAGATACGACAGCGGGGACGACGCCATCGGCTTCCGCGCCGGCGACAGCTGCCGAGGCCGCATCACTACTTCCATCAAGTCATGCCGGCATCAAACGGACCGACATGACAGGCGTATCGCCATCCAAAACGACAGGATTGCATCCATGAGTCATAAAACGTTAATGCCCCATGACGAACAAACCAGTGATCAACCGACGCTGATTCCGTTTCCATCGATGGACTCTGATCAACCGCTTGATTCCTCATCGATCGTGGCGGATGAGCAAGTCGTCTACGATATGGACTGGGACGGCTATTCGCGAAAAATCGCTGAACGAAAAGAGTCTGACGGGTGGGCCGTGCTTCGAGAAGCGCGCGAGTCACACTATCGCGAGCTATTTCGGATCAAGCCGGGCGATCGCGTTCTGGATGCCGGCTGCGGCCATGGCGAATACTGCGCGTATGCAGCGGAGTCGGGTGCCAGGGTATCTGCCTTCGACTACTCGGATGAGATGGTTGATTATACACGGGCTTTGATGAGAAGCCGCAATCTTCCGGTGGATACATTGGAGACCGGGTCTGTCTTGGATATCGACTATCCGGACAATCACTTCGACTCCGTGATTTGTTTGAGTGTGCTGGATCATATTGCCGACCGTGAGCGAGGCTTTGCCGAGTTGTCGCGCGTTCTCAAGCCAGGTGGCCATCTCTATATTGATGTTCCAAACCGATATGCCTACCACTGGCGAACCTGCTTCGCCGTGATGCGACTGCTTGATATGTACCCTGCAGGAAAGATCCACTTTTTCTCGCCGCAGGAACTGACACGGATGCTGAAGGCGGCGGGCTGTCAGCCGGAAGCGCATCTCGGTCTTACGTTCTGTCCGCCATTCTCCGGCCTCTACACCACAGACTTGCGGCGCATTACCTGTTTGCCACGTTGGATGATTGGTCCATTGGACAAGTTGTATCTGGCGTTAGAGAAAACCGCGCGACGCTATCCGCCCACGCGATGGTTCTGCTGGCACAACTTCGTTCGAGCAGTCAAAACCGAATCTTGAACTCCATGATCAACGAATAGCGAGACATTGAACGATGGCCAATCACATCCCCATCCTTGTCACTGGCGCCGGATCGGAGTTGGCGTTCGGGATCATCAAGGCACTGCGTCTGTCGAAGTTGCCGCTGCGGATCATCGGTTGCGATGCCGATCCGGAAGCGCTCGGACTTCATTGGTCCGACCATGCCGAAGTCGTGAGCCGGGCTGACACTCATCCGAAACAGTACCAGCAGGAAGTGATCGACCTTGTCAGGCGACACAACATCAGAGCTGTCATTCCGACACCGGATGTCGAACTGGACCTTTTGCCCTCTGTTCGCGATCTGTTGAAGAAAGAACATGGATGCCACCTGTTCATCAGTGCGCAGGAAGAAATGGACCGTTTTCATGATAAGTGGGCGGCTTTTCAATGGTATCAGGAATTTGATCTTCCGACGCCGGATACTGTACGCGGCGATGATGCGGAAGGTATCGATCGACTCATCGAAACATTTGGATTTCCGTTGATTGTCAAGCCTAGACGGGGCGGCGGATCGCGTTCGCTCTTCCCGGTCGATAGTAGAGATTCACTGGAAAGATGTTTGCCGGTCGTTGACGCGCCGATTGTCCAGCCGGTTGTTGGTGATGGAAGCCACGAATACACCGCCGGTACGCTGCGTACGCGAGATGATGAAGTGCTTACCATTGTCATGCAACGGCAGTTGAAGTTCGGTATGACATATCGCGCACGAACCGTCATGACCGAGAGATTGCACCGCGCGTGCGCCGAGATCATTCGCAAGACAAATCTCGAAGGTGTCAACAACATTCAGTTTCGGACCGTAGGTGAAGGGATCAAGATCCTGGAAATCAACCCGAGATTCTCAGGTACGACGGGTATTCGAGCCCATTTCGGATTCAATGAACCCGACCTTGCGATCCGACACTTTGTCCTCAATGAGCCTGTATCGCAGCCGACGATCGCAGAAGGCGCGGTTTCGCGATACATGCACGAATCGTACACACCAAGTATCAGTGGTGCGTGGTCATCATTCGCGTCGGTCGATATGACCAGAGATGGAGGTCGTCATGCTCGTCAGTGCTAAGCTCGGCAATGAAATCAAGAAGGTACTGTCGGTCGAGCATGTGCTTCCGGTCGCGCGCGGAACGACGGCAATGTGGCTGGCGCTTCGAGTCCTTGGCGAGCGGCAACGACGGGTCTTGGTTCCCGCCAATGTATGTGAAAGTGTCATTGCCGCCATTCTCGCCGCTGATATGGAACCCGCATACGTCGACGTCGACCCCGTTCAGGGATTGATCACAGCCAATACCCTGGACGCTGCTTTTGATGAACAGTGCGTGGGGCTGATTGCGGTTCACAATTTTGGAACCCCCCTGGCGATGACCGAGATCAGCGACTGGTGCCGCAAGTATGACATCTTTCTACTGGAAGATTGTTGCAATGCTGTCGGAGCCACAGCTGAGGGACGCCCCGTTGGTAGTTGGGGAGAGGCCGCTGCATACAGTTTTGGTTCGGGCAAGAACCTCGACCTCGCGCGTGGCGGCCTGTTGGCGTTTCAAGATCGATATGCTCTGCTCGAAGCTGGTGAACTGGCTGACCTGATTCCGCCATGGACATTGGATAGTGAGCGCGCCGAGAAGCAGCGGCAACGTCAACTGCGACAACTCCGGAATGCGGGCGAACCCGTTCCCAGCTCTGTGTATCGTGCACTCTTCCCGAAGGGCGATTCTTCGCTGTTTGCAAGAGTCGATGATGATTGGCATGACGAGCTTACGACCGGTATGAAATCACTGCCGGGTGAGATCGACAAACGCAACCGTAACGCAGCCTACTACCGGGAATTTCTAGATCATGAAAAAATTCGCCACCGCCGCATGATCGAGGGCGAAGCGTGCTGGCGCTATACGTTTCACGTACCCGCATCCATCAGGAACCATGTCGTTCGCGAACTTCGCGCACAAGACCTGCCGGTCAGCACCTGGTATCCCTCTGTGGATGCAAAGTTCGGTCCGATGCTTGGCCCTGATCGCCTACCGGGGGCATACCAGTTTGAGTCAACAGTGATCAACCTGTTTGTTGATGCAACGGTCTCTCCATCGACGAGAGAAGCGTGCTGTCGCCTGGTACAGACGGCACTCGACACTGACAACGAGGACGTGTGATGAGAATCGCCATCCTGCAGCCTGGATACCTGCCCTGGTTCGGCTTCTTCGAACAAATGATCCGCGTTGATCACTTCGTTTACCTCGACGACGTACAGTATACGAAGCAGGACTGGCGGAATCGAAATCGAATCAAGACGCCGGATGGCACGGCGTGGCTCACGGTTCCCGTGCGAAAAGTGCCGGTCGATACTCCGATCAACCGGGTACGGATCGATCAAAGCCAACGGTGGGTGAATAAACACATCCGCCTGATTCATCATGGTTATCGTAAGGCTCCCTTTTGTGACCACCTCATGGATGAATTGACATCCGTGCTCCAGCGACGGCATGAGTTGCTGCAGGATCTGTGTGTCGATCTGATTGGCTTGATCAATCGTAAGCTCAATATTGTCACACCGACCAGTTTCGCTTCGACACTCGGTATTCAGGAGACCAACAAGACGCAGCGATTGGTTGCGATCTGCCAGTCTATGGGCGCGGATGCGTTGTACGACGGGAAAGCGGCAGCCGACTTCATTGAATCGAAACAATTTGAAGATGCCAACATCGATCTGATTTTTCAAGACTACGCGCATCCCGTGTATCCGCAGCTGTGGGGAGATTTTTCATCTTACCTGTCCACGATTGATTTGATTTTCAATTGCGGCCCCGATGCACGTAAGGTCCTGGAGAACAGACAATCTGAACTGCCCCACGGCAGTAGCAGGGAGCCGATATGCACGATGTAGAACAGCGGATTGAGTTCTTCCGGCACGATGTCGGCAAGGATGAATTGGGTGCCATTGCTTCGACACTTGACTCGCTTGTCCTCACCACGGGCAACCAGACGAGAAGTATGGAGCAGAAACTTGGCGATTATCTCGGCGTCAAGCATGTGATCGGTGTCGATTCGTGTACCGCTGCGCTCCACTTGTCGCTACTTGCATCCGGCATCAAGGAAGGTGACGAAGTGGTCGTCCCCGCCATGACATTCATCGCTTCAGCAAACGCCGTACTCATGGCCGGTGGAACACCGCGATTCGCAGACGTTGATCCTCAAACAGGGAACCTAACGGTTGAGACAATAACGTCTGCCGTAACCAGCAAGACACGTGCCATCATGCCTGTACATTTGTACGGGCAGATGTGCGACATGAAGGCTATCAAGCACTTTGCCGATACGCACGGTCTGGCAGTCATTGAAGATAGTGCTCACTGTCTGGAGGTAAAGCACGACGGCGTACAACCCGGGTCACACTCCGCGGCCGCCTGTTTCTCATTCTATCCTACCAAAGCTATGACGTGCGGAGAGGGGGGCGCACTCGCAACCAACGACTCTGATCTGGCCGCGCGCGCACGACAGCTCGCGCTGCACGGCATGACATCGTCGGCATACGACAGATACGGCAAGCGCTACCGTCACTGGGACATGACCGTGATGGGTTGGAAATACAACCTCGACAACATTCGCGCGTCCATGTTGATTCCACAAATCGACAAGCTTGACGATCGCTGGAACAGACGTCGGAAAATCTGCGAACGATATGAGTCACAATTGCGTGACGTGCCGGGGATTTCATTCCCAGCGGTCGAAGTGGAGGCGGCGACGGCCCGGCATCTCTTTACGGTCTGGGTGAGCCCGGATATTCGCGATGCTGTCTTGCAGGAGTTGCAGGCCAGGAACATAGGCGTGGCGGTCAACTACAGGCCCGTCCATCTTATGACGTACTACCGCGAAAATTTCGGACATCAGGAAGGTACGTTCCCGGTTGCCGAACGCATGGGGGCCGGCACATTGACCCTTCCCTGCTATCCAGGCCTTCGTGATGATGAAGTTGATCGAGTCGCACAGAGCCTGATCGCTATAGTTGAATCCTTGCAACAGAGCGGACAGGTTGTGTCAGGTTCGGTGGCAACCACCGACGTACGCGGATCGTGCAGTGCGGAAAGTCTGCCTCAAGAGCTCCCGCATTCGAATGACATGCGAGTGACAAATCAATACTGAGCGAACAGCGACGACGCCAGGCTTGACGGGCAATTGGGCGTACGCTTACTCAAACAAGTGAGGGCCCTGCAAATGGATGCGAGCAATAGTTCCGTAGGACATGGCAACGGCCCGGAAGAATACGTATCCGCAAGTCGTTCGCGCCAACGGTACACACGTTGGCTCCTCACCGTAATCTTTCTGGCAGCGATGGTACGTATCATCTCCCCGACCGGATGGATCGGTTCCGATGACGTATCCTATTTTGCGGCGGCTGAACACGTCATCTCTCAGGTTCCCATGGAGAGAGTGCATCACCAGTACGCTCGATCACCGATCGTTCTGCTGACCGCTGCGAGTGTTCTTGTCGGTGGCTCCAACTTGGCCGCTCTGATGGCACCGGCCTTCTTCATGTCACTACTGTCGATTGTGGTTGTCATCGAATTGGGCAGCCTGCTCTGGACGCGTGCCATCGGCCTGACTGCCGGTACCATCCTGGCGTTCATTCCGGTCTTTGTGAACCACTCGACGGCGGTACTGCCGGGTACCTACACCTGTGCGTTCGCTGGTCTTGCCATGCTTCTCGTTCTCGTCGGTTCGCGTCGTGACAGCCTTCGATCACTGGTGATGTTCATGCTCATGGCCGGATTCTTCGCCGGTGCCGCGGTCTCGACCAAACTGTTTGCCGGTGGTGTCGTTGTCGGAATGGCCTCGCTTGTCTGGCTGGAACTTGGGTTTGGACGAAAGTGGTGGCTTGCGGCCGGCGCATCGGCATTGGGGTTGCTTGCGTTCCTGGGTTTTGAAACCGCATTTTATGGACTCATGAGTGGCGATCCGTACTTCAAATGGAATGCCATGAGCACGGCCCGTGACGCCCATTCACAAGGGAATTTTCACTCGGCGACCTACACCAGCATGTGGACAACCCTGCAACTGGTGTGGCAGCGGTTTTCCATGCCGTTGCACGCTGAATTCTCGGGATTGGGGTGGTTTGGCTGGCTCGCGTTGCCGGCCGTTGCCTGGTCAATGATGGTCGACCGCCGTGCCAAGCCCTTTGCACTGTGGTTCGCCGTCACGTTTCTTGGTGTCGGGTTCATTCCGATCAGCATGCAAAACGGCATTCATGTGTTTCCACCGGGATTCTTCGATGGTGTGAATCTCATGGTGCTGTGTGTACCTATGAGCCTCTGCTGTGCCTGGCTGATGTTTCGCGTGATGTCGATCGTAAGATCGCATGCCTGGTTGGGGCAAAGGACATTCGTACGGCGTTGGCCGGTCTTCGTTATGGCCGTTCTCGTCATCTCCTGTTGGAACCGATGGCACTACAACAGTCGGTCGCGTTTGCCGCAGCAGGAGCTGGCTGTCGCGATGATTCGCCTCACGGAAGAGACGGCGTTTCGCGATGAAGAACCGATTTATCTTCTTCCTTCTCTCTATTGGCGCTATCGGCTGATGTTCCCTGAATCGCTGAGAGATCGCCTGCGTGTTGTCGCAGACAGGAATGCGCCCAATTGGTGGAAGACCGCGTGCCCGGATATGACGGACCGTCATGTTGAACTTCCGATCACGCCCACGGGTTATTTGATTGCAACCCCCAGCCAGCTCTACGCGGAAGGGCACTACTGGGACTACGGCGTCGGCTTTCCCGGAGAGGTGGCAGCTTGGCGCTCCATCGAACCTACGGTACGCATCGCACGACGAACGGGGAAACTGCTGGTGCTTCCCGCAAGCCAGAGCGACGATCGTACCAAGTGCCTGCTGTGCGTCATCGATTCCAAGGATACACGTGAGACGGTCGCCCAACGCTAGGTTCTCTTTGATACTCCCCGGCGTCCCGGGAGCGTAGGCTCATGATCCTCATCACAGGATACTGTCGCCGGTTTCTGCACCCTCTATAATTCGGTGATGTGGAAGACACTCGGCAGATCCAACCAGAAGCGACCGTTGCGCGCATGGGTAAGCGGTGATCCGGCGATGCCGTGTCGGATTGTCTTCGGAGGCTTCCATGGCGATGAACCCAAGAGCGTTGACGTTGCCGAACGTTTCATCACGTCGCTTCAAGATGCGGTTGCTACGAAATCCTCAACAAGCGAAGCGATAGCCGCGCACCACTGGGTTGTCCTGCCGCTGGTGAATCCGGACGGATTCGAGATTCGCAATCGGCGAAACGCACGTCGCGTCGACATCAACCGCAATTTCCCGACCAGCAATTTCGAAGTCGGGCGTTCGCGCTCGCGGATGTACGGCGGTCCGAAGCCGGCCAGTGAAAGCGAAACGCGTGCCGTGATGCGGATCATCGAGCGCTTCTCACCAGCATCGATCATCACGATCCACAGCATCAGCGGGAATCGATATTGCAACAACTACGATGGTCCCGCTCGGACCCTTGCGAACCGAATGAAAAAAGCAAACGGGTATCCCGTTGCTGCATCCATTGGTTATCCGACACCTGGGAGTTTTGGAAGCTGGGCGGGGATCGAACGATCGATTCCGACCGTTACGCTGGAGCTTCCATCGCATCACTCGGGGAAGCGGTGCTGGTTGGACAATCAGGATGCGCTTCTGGTCAAACCGTAAGCACAACATGGCGCACGGTGGCGGAAAAAACTACCGTGGAATGTTTTCGTTGGGGGCAGGCTTGTTCGTCTTTCGGAACCCCTCCGGCAGCTGAAGCTGGAAGAGCGTGTCCGGCAAGTCGGGATCAACTTCGAGATTCAGGACCGAGCGATCGCGAACCACGCGGTCCCCATCCATCACCGGGAATGACCGAATCACGCGACGGGGAAGATGATCCTCCTTCCCGAAGTACCAGGTCGCTTCCTGGCCATTGATGCCGTAGACGACATGAATGACATGGCAATCGACGTCGCCGACAAGCGCACTGTCTTTCATCTCGATTCGATTCCCCTCGATTTCCTGGGTAAACGGGCTCGGATGGATGAACTCGATCATGGTCAGGAACCACTTGGCTTTCTGGCCGGCGGTACCAATGATCCGTTCACGATTTCCTTCGTGCGCTGTCATGTGACGCCAATCGATGAAGAAGAACCGATCTCCGTTGCCGCCGGTTGTCAGCCTTTCGTCAGTGGGTTGGTTGTCGCGGTAGATCTTTACGTCGAAGTAGTACTCAAACTTGTCTTCAAGGTTGCCGCGAATGACCGCTGTTCCTCTGGCATGTGGGAGATGAGCCGCACCGAAGCCGCTAGCCGAAAAATGCCCCTCATACCGGACCGATTTGACCGCCTTGGTTGCCTTGTCCACTTTCTCGAGAATGGCAATCGCGGCAGGGTCCGTCAGCGTTTCCTTTGACTTGTCCTTCGGATGGTCCGCATCATCTGCGAAAACCGCGCCGACGGCGCATAGCATAACGGCCAGGATTACGGGGGTGATAGTCTGGCTCGCGTAACGATGTTCTGCCCCACGCGTTGATATCGTTCTTCTTGATTTCATCGGGTCGATTCGGTCAATCATGGTTCGTTTCACTATGCCGGCCGGCGTGGTGCGT
>JBMYUM010000106.1:0-10939 GCA_049605375.1 Phycisphaerae bacterium
TCGCCGGCACGCATCAATCCGTTGTCAACACAGATACAGGTCAGTCGATCACCGATGGCACGGTGAATGAGGGCAGCGGTCACGCTACTGTCCACGCCGCCCGACAATCCACATATCACACGCTCCTGGTCGCCAACCCGGTCACGAATCTCCTGCACGGTATCGTCAACGATATTCGCAACCTGCCATTCCCCCTTGCATCCGCAGATGTTGTAAACAAAGTTGCGTATGATCTGCGATCCGCACGGCGTATGCGTCACTTCCGGATGAAACTGCACCCCGAACACGGAACGGTCACGGTGACGCACCGCAGCCAGTGGGCATTGCGCCGTACGCGCGAGCGATACGAACGTATCCGGCAGGCTGGCCACCATGTCGCCATGGCTCATCCACACCGACGTACTCGTCGGCACATGGGCGAACAAATCATGCTCACCCTCCAGTTCCAACTGCGTGCGGCCGAACTCACGCGACTGCGTCTCTTCAACCTTCGCCCCCAACATGAAGCAAGCGAGCTGCATACCGTAGCAGATACCCAGAACCGGAAGCCCTATCTCCAGAATCGACGGATCAATGCGCGGCGCCCCATCGGCATACACACTGCTCGGACCACCCGACAGGATCAAACCGACGGCCCCGATCGCTTCGAGTTCGGCAACCGTGACACCGGGCCCCACAATGACACTGTGAACGTGGTGCTCACGTACACGGCGCGCAATCAACTGAACATACTGCGCCCCGAAGTCGATAACGACGATGGTTTCCGGTTTCATTTTATTTCCTTCGTCGAGCCATGCCGGGTGCAAGAAAACACAACGATGGCATCAGGCAATGCCCATCACAACATAGGCGTAGTGAAGGCCAATACTCAAACCGTACCACCACCCCAGCAGAACAGCCGCGAGCAGCAGAACAGGTCCCAAGCCGAGAAACGCGACAACACGGGACCGTGTGCGATACGGCGCACAGGTCCCAAGGCGAACGAGCCAGAACCACCACATGACAATCGCGAGGGCACAAATGACCGCCCCGGCCAGGCGGAGTGAAAACATGGACGGAAACCAGGACCAGGATGCGATCGTGGCAATCGGTGCAAGCGGTGCAAACCAGCAAATTCCAATGCCAATCGTGGCGAGGACACTCCACGAACTGAAGTAGTCAACTGCAGCACTCATGCGGTATTGGCCGCGATAGGCCGATTTGTGCGACAGTTCAATACCGGTCCGGATCACGGAGTCGGAAGCCCACAAGAGGAGCAATAAGGCGATACTCCCCGCAACCGCGGCGATAATGAACTGCGTTGGATTCCACCAGAGTGCCACCATGGCGTCAGCGGGAAGCGTGTCACCCGGGCGCTCGGCAACCAACAACCACCCGCGTCCCTGCGGCTCCCGCTCGGGACTGATGTCGGCCGAATTTGAAACAGTATGCCAGCCAAGCGTCCCGGCAAAGAGAATCGTCAGAACGACAATGAGATGAGCCCGGTTCAAGCGAGCAAACCGTCGTGATGCCGTCGATCGCCTCATCTGTGCGAGGTGTTTCAGCCGACCACCACCGGCAAACCAGATCCACTCGCACATGCCGAAAAAGCCCTTGCCACCGGCGTCCACGGCATACGGCGAAAGATCTTCTCCGGTTGGCGGTGCCGTGCCCAGCGCGAGACCGCACAACGGACACGACTCTGGCAGTGCCTCTCCGAGCGGCTGCCCACATGCCGGACAACGAGCTTCCACTTTCTGACTTACGGAACGAGACGCCATCAAGACAACCCGAATGTCTGGATTTCCGGTGCCAGGGAGCTGTGCAACACCAACACTCTACTCTTCTGTGGAAGTGGATTCGCTTTCGGGTACATCCGCCGCGTCGGACGGTGAATCTTCAGGCGCTTGACCGTCGGTGGTCGATGCGGCATCGGGAGCAGCTTCGTCGTCATCATGATGGACGTCCACCGGCGTCTTGACCGCGTGATCCCACCGTGTGGCATCATGCCATTGACCAGGCCACTGATCACTCAAATGCCCATCCGAAGCCGTGACCTGCCACGGCGGTATGACAATCATGGATACCGGCATAAAGGCACCGTTGATCATGTAACGACTGGGCCATTCCACAACCCAGAAGTAATCCTCAAGCGTCCACTTGAACTCACCATCCTCGCTCCCCTGATCCTCAAAGAAGTCCTCAAAGTAGAGAGGGGCATGAAGGACGGTACCGTCAGTCGATGCACCTTCGACCTCAGCCCAGTCGCGCGTGCGGGTCGACGGTGTGCCAACATACTCACGCGACAACACGACGGACGGCGTTGTCACAACCGGCTCATCGGCAAGTTCGTCAACAAAGCCGTTGACCAGTAACTGACAGCCACACGGCATGAGCAGCAGCAAACCCAAGACCGTCGTCCTCGCGCCGCGAAGAATCCGTTCTGCGTCGGCTCGTTTAATCATGGCTCAACTCCCTTGCATAGTTGGGTGCCTCACGGGTGATGGTCACATCATGAGGATGCGACTCCACAACACCCGCGTGTGTCACGCGGCAGAATTCTGCCCTCGCCTGCAACTCGGCGATGGACGACGCGCCGCAATATCCCATGCCGGAACGCAACCCACCCACCATTTGATACACAAAATCACTCAATGGGCCGCGGTACGGAACACGCCCCTCGATCCCCTCGGGGACCAGCTTGCTCGTTGATGTATCGGATTTCTGACCGTATCGATCCGCAGAACCCTTGACCATCGCCCCCAGGGACCCCATCCCGCGATACTCTTTGAATCGGCGTCCCTTCCACGTGACCGTTTCCCCGGGCGCCTCTTCCAATCCCGCAAACAGCGAACCAATCATCACCGTCTGTGCGCCGGCCGCCAGTGCCTTGACAAGATCGCCGCTTCGCCGAATACCGCCGTCCGCGATCACAGGCACACCTGCCTCATTGGCAATCTCGCAAACATCCATGACCGCAGTCAGTTGCGGCACGCCGACACCCGACACGACGCGCGTCGTGCAGATACTCCCCGGTCCAATACCAACCTTGATGCCATCCACACCAGCATCAACAAGATCGCGAGCACCAGCTGCGGTGGCAATGTTCCCCGCCACAATATCAATCGACTGACTCGACTTCAGCTGACGAACGGTTTCCAACACATTGTCGCTGTGACCATGCGCGGTATCAACAACAAGCAGATCGACGCCGGCCGCCGCCAGAGCCGCTGCACGCTCATACTCGAAAACACCCACGGCAGCCCCGACCCGCAGGCGCCCGCGCGAATCTTTGCAGCTACCGGGGAACTGATGACTGCGCTCGATATCGCGCATCGTGATCAAACCGGCAAGTCGATGGTCGTCGTTGACAAGAAGCAGTTTCTCAACTTTGGCACGATTCAGAATGACGGCAGCTTCTGTCAAACTGGTGGTGGGCGGCCCGGTGATCAGATTGTCCGCCGTCATGACGTCCCTGATCAGCAGATCTTCCCGTTCCAGAAACTTCATATCGCGTCGGGTGATAATGCCCACAAGACGGTGATTCTCACCAACCACCGGCACGCCGGAGATGTTCTGCAGCGACATCACCTCTTTGGCTTTGGCAACCGGTTCATCCGGGCCCAGGGTAACCGGGTCGAGAATTACACCGCTTTCGGAGCGCTTGACCTTCTGGACTTCCCGGCACTGCGCCTCAATCGCAAGGTTCTTGTGGATGATGCCAATACCACCCTCCTGAGCCAGTGCAATCGCCAGCCGCGACTCGGTCACCGTATCCATGGCGGCAGAGAGCAAAGGCACATTGAGCGTGATCGAAGCCGTCAGTTGGGTGTCGGTTGTAATGGTGTCGGGAAGAACACTGGAACGTTGCGGGACGAGCAGAACGTCATCAAACGCCAGCCCTTCCTTGACCTCGCGCCTGACTTTCGGGCGGGATTGAGCATCGAATTTCATGGAGTGGGCACCTTTCCTTCACAGTACCTGGAGATCGTAGGTATCCCGCATCTCGCGCCGCGTCAAGGTCAGCGGATCGAATTGCCGGCTCGTTGGCGGGATTCTCACGAATTCGCCGCGGTAACGGCTCAGGTAAGCCTTCCCGGTAAGGCAGTTTGCGTTGATTCCCCGTTAGGCCTACCATATGACGGAGTGTGGTCGGCGAAATGGCCCGAAGGCGATATCGTCAGAAGGTGAAATTGCCAGGAATCGGATCGCCGAAAGCGATCCGACTCAGGTTTCATCGGGCACACTGCCGACATGAAAACGTGGGAAATGGCCGAAAGTCGGTTTCTAGCTTGTCCGGTCACTTACGCCTACCTATACTTCCGCCACCTGGGTTCCAGGCGCGGAACGGTCCAGGTTGCGTGGGTGATGTCGGTTGCCAGCGAAACTCGAAGGCTATGCCTGACGGGATGGCCATGCCAGACAGGGCCAACCCACGGTGAAAATTTCAACGCACATGTGTTAATAGGTACATGTTAATAGGTACATGGTTGATTCGAAGGAACCTGACATGCGCAACATTGCACGCCGCTCGATGATTTCTGCCACTCTCCTTGCGGCAGGTGGCTTCCTCTTCTCGACGGTTAACACGGGATGCCTGTCTTTTGGCGCAGAATCGTTGCTGCAGGCAGCTGACTTCTGCTTCATCTTCAACTGCAACGGTATCCTGGGTGGAACCATCGACCCATGCAGCGGTGTCGGTACGGACACGAATACGGTCGAAAGCGAGAACGCGAACCCCATCTTTACCGACTGCCTGCTTGATGAGTAGGCCGCAAGGTTCGTAGAGTCTTGGTTCAAAACTGAATCTTCCCGTCGACCGCATGACATGAACTCGCGGCGACCAGCAAAGAGAGATCGATCAATGAAAATGTCCGCTCGGATTTCGCGGAAGGCTTGGATGGCAGCCCTGTGCACCGGAACTGTATTCCAGTTTGGTTTCCTCGAAGGCTGTAACGACCGGCTCTTTTACCTGTCCCAGTTCGTCGACCCGTGCGGCACATTCCTTGCGAATTGCAACCCAGGCGACTTCCAGGCACGCAACACCACCATCGGTGATCCCTGCGTCGACCCGACATGCACCATTCCGGGGCAATGCGGCGACCTTGAAAATCCGGATGAGCCGCTGGGCACGCAGTTCCGCCTTTGCGACTAAGAACCAATGGCGACGTAGAACATCGCATCGCGCGACATCCGCGGTGCCTCGTACAATAGCCAGGCAGATGGGCACGACGCGTGCCCGTCTCGCCCGGTGGCCACGCTCCGTCACATCTTGCAATACAAACGATCAAACAAAGGGACTACGATGCAAAAGCCCGTCAAGAATTCTCGCGTGAATCGCCGAACGCTCGTTCTACTTCTGTCCGGCTCCATGCTTTGCCAGGTCACAGGCTGCGCCGCAGCAGTTGTGCCCGTCGCCCTGAGCCTTCTGGAATCCAGCCTGATCTCGGCGCTGCTCGGCGGCGTCCTGTAGGCCGACGCGGGCCCGTTCCGCCCGTGACCCCGTTTCGCGGCATTCTTGGTAGCAAGACACATGCTGAATTCCACCATGGCAATCACCGGGATCATGATGATCACCTGGATCGTCTCACCAGCCCTTTCGGTCGCCCAGTCCCCGAAAGAGGGCAACTCCAGTCTGCAAGTTGCACAAAAGACGGCGGCCGACACGGACAAGGCGGAATCTTCTCCATCAAAATCAAAACCGCGTGTTATTCATGCGGGTCCGTTTGAATATGAAAATGGACTGATTCTCACCCGTGTTGTGATCAACGATGCGGGTACGGTGCTGAGCCTGATTGACACGCACTCGGCCCGTTCCGCGATCCATCAAGGCCTCGCTTCCAAACTTGAAATTCAAACATCAGGCCAAGCCCCCATTCGGGTTGCAGGCCGCGACGTCAAAGTCCCGCTCTTCCCTGTGGACAGCATTTCTTTGTTCGGTGCGACGGTCTACAACCTCGAAATGGTTGGCAGGAACACCAAGCATCAGATGATTCAAAAGGGTTCCGAGATCGGTCTGATTCTCGGCATGGACTTCCTGAAAGATCTGACCCTCCGCGTCGACTTCGAAAGAAGGCAGCTTGAAGTTCTGGATGCTCCACCACCGTGTGCGTCTTGGGGCATCATGAAACTGATCGACGACGTGCCGCACTTTGATGTTGTCCTCGACGGCGATTTCAAAACGACGTTGCGACTGGATACCACAGTCAGCATGGCAACCAACGATGGCGTATACTTGAATCTGACCGACGCCGATCAACAGAATCTGTTGCGCGTGCAACCGGGAATCGAGCCGAGCAAGATGCTCGGTGCCGTCGGCCCGCAAGGCCGTATTGAAATCCCGGTCTATCAATTCGGTTTCCTTCGAATGGGCTCACTCAACCTGGACAGCCCGTATGGCTCCATTTACCCGTCAGGATCATATGGGCCTGTCGGCCGGGAAACGGGATTCTTCACCTGCAATCTGCTTGAGAAGTTTCGAAGCGTTGTCATGGACTTCCGTGGCAAGCGGCTTGGATTCGATTGCCAACCATAGGGCAACAAAGCCTGAAGGCCCGTCCACTTCCAAAGCGCACGCAGCACCGGTACCCGTGAATCGAGAGTGGACGTTTCATTTGCACTTTAGACGCCCCACCGCCTGCCATGCTGCCGCACTGTTGAATTCTCTTGGTTCGCTTGCTCCACGACGGTAGGATGGGTGCATGACCGCCGCCGTTCGTTCCTTTCTCGCGCGGTGATGGAATGCGTAACCAATCAAGGGAGAACCTGACCATGGCTTGTCATATCCGGCTGAGTGTGCTTGTCGTTGCGTTGTCTTCGGCAGTTGTTTGGGGGCAGAGCTTCAACGTCGACGTCGGTCAACCCGGTTCACAACCGCCGTCAACCTATGCCGCCGCCGGCTTGCCAGGTGTCTGGAACAGCGTCACTGCCGCGCACGTGACACCCTTCACGACCGGTCCGACACCGGATGATGATTTGCTCGTCGACATTTTTGGCAACCCCACCACTGTCGGTTTTCATCAGTTCGGCGGTATGGATCTGCAGACCGTCGTAGACCCGACGGTGACCGGTGACGACGCCACCCTGCTTCGAGATTATCTCGCGACACACAGCGTGCCCCTTGAAGACTGCATGTACCTGAATGGGTTGCAGCCCGGAACGTACGAAGTGATTACGTATGCGTGGATGCCCAACAGTCCATTCACGATGCAGCAAGTTCGCTTTGACAACTTCCCCGGCACCGATCTCGTCGGAGGATCATGGAACGGTGAGCATGTGGAAGGGATCACTTATAACCGGGAAGTGTTCGAGGTGACGGATGGTCACATCGGTTGGCACGTGGGTATCCCGGCCGGCGGCGCGACGGAACCCGGTGCGGCGTTCAACGGTTTTCAAGTTCGGCTTTTAGGAGCGCCGGTTCCCGCCGCTTCGGAATGGGGAATAGCGGTGTTGACTTTACTTATGGCGGGAATGGGAACGCTGGCGTTCCGCCCGCGGCCGCTCTGATTGCCGGCTGCCAGGTTTCGTAAGCTGGATGTTCACCGTGCGTCGTGTTTGACAATTCATGCTGACCGTAGAGAATTCAGGGTTCACTTGAAGCTCAGGAATCGCTCGCGGTCGGTCAGACGACTTGATCACGAGCGGTCGGAAACTTTCACGGGGCGTAGCGCAGTCCGGTTAGCGCACTTGACTGGGGGTCAAGAGGTCGCTGGTTCGAATCCAGTCGCCCCGAATTTCGTAAATCACGCCGAACGCACGGTTTAGCGTACCTTCCATCGGTTGGAAGTGCGGCTTTGAAGGATAGCGAATTCCGTAGTCTACGGAATTGGCGCCTTCTTGGAGGTCGTAACGTGAATCGTGTACCGAAAATGCAGCATCACAAAGCAAGCGGTCAAGCCGTTGTTCGATTGAATGGCAAGGACTTCTACTTGGGTAAACATGGAACGGATGCAGCCGACCGTGCGTACCGGCGTATCATCGCCGACTATCTAGCGACAGGTTGCGTTGGCATCGAACCAGAAGCCGTGACGGTCGAAGAAGTTCTTGCCGTGGCCTGGCAGCACGTTGAAAGCTACTACGTCAAGAACGGGAAACCGACAAGCGAACAATTGAACTTCAAGCGGGCATTCGATTTCATCCGCGAGCTTTATGGCGAAACCCCCGCCGCCGACTTTGGCCCGGTCAGATTGAAGGCCGTTCGCGACAGCATAGTTGATGCCGGATTCACACGACGCAACGTGAACAAGCACGTCTTTAGGATTCGGCATGCGTTTCGCTTGGCCGTTGAAGCGGAACTGATCGATGTCACGGTTTATCAAAGACTTCTTGTCGTCAAAGGGTTGAAAAAAGGCAAGACGGCTGCGAGGGACAATCCCCGCGTGAAACCCGTAACCGAAGAACAGGTCAAAGCCACGAAGAAACATTGCAGCCGCCAAGTCGCAGCCATGATTGACCTGCAATGGTTGGTCGGCATGCGCCCTAATGAGGTATTGCAGATGCGCGCCGCCGAGATTGATATGAGCGGTGACGTCTGGACTTATGTACCTGCATCGCACAAGACGGAACACCATGATATTGAGCGGACCATCCCCCTTGGCCCGAAGTGCCAAGATGTTATTCGCCCGTTCCTGACGCCTGACGCCGACAAATTTTTGTTCAGCCCAATCGATGCCGAAGAAGAACGGCTAAAGATCAGGGAAGCCAATCGAACGACACCCAAAGATCAAGGGAATCGAAGGGGCACCAACAAGAAAGCGAAACCCAAGCGATCACCAAAGCCAAAGTACACCACCGATAGTTATCGACGACACATCGAACGCGCATGCGACGCGGCTGGCGTGGAACGCTGGACGCCCCACCGCTTGCGGCATGCCGCTGCCAAGCGATTTCGTGCGAGGTATGGCATCGATGTCGCAAGAACGCTATTGGGCCACACAAGCGTTAACCAAACCGAAATCTATGCCGAAGCCGACCACAAGCAAATGCAATCCATCGCGCGCGATGTTGCTTAACACAAGGATGTTCAAATGGCAAACCAATCAAATGAAAAGGCATGTGCCAAGACTTGCGATACGACGTCGCGAAATAGTTCTGCCGACAAGGTGGGCAAGCATCAGATGCTGGTCCCTATGGGCAATCCAGGCGAAGGATTCACTATTCAAAACGAACATTTCCGAATACGTTCTGTCCCCGTAACCAATCAAGGAACGATCAAGCTATCTTTGAAAGGCAAATTCATTCAGGTTCGCGCGCGCAAGGAAATCGTTGCATTACTAAGGCAACAGCTTCCGGGGCTGGAACGTGTGGGTGGAAAGTTTGGCCTTTGGAAAAGCGAAGACAACGCAGCGATTCTTCGAACATACTGCCGGTTTTTTGGAAACGTCACTTTGGATTCAAAAGTAACCAAGCTGGCCAACAATGCCGATCCACGTCTTCACAAGCCGCACTACGTGCTGATGAAACGGTGCCACATAACTGAATACGTGACAGGTGAAGATGGTGAATTCGTTGAACGCCCACCGGCACACCAAGTGTCAAAGCGACGGCACAAAAGCCAAAAGGGCACCACTTGACAAGAGTGCGAAAGTTGTTCATTATTGTGATCAAGGTGCATGGTCTAGTCCTTCATTGAAGGCCCCCCTGCGGAATTAATCCCCCGCGATCGTGCAGCCCTTCATCGGGCGGGTGTACGACGATATTGATAAGTCGTCGCATAAGGCTTTTCAAAGAAATGCCGTGGATGTGCAACCGAACTGCGCATCCACGGCTTTTTTGTGCCTTCAATGGTCGTTGGATGCGGGAAAGGACCGTACACGATGGCCATAAACCTATTCAACGATGAACTTCTGACCTTGTCACAAGCCGCCAAATGGATTGGGCGGCGAACAGGTAAAGTCCCACATCTCAAGACAATTCATCGATGGGCCACGCGCGGTTTGCGTGGCGGAAAGCTTGAAACGATCCGGCCGGGCGGCGTGATCTACACGACCGAACGCGCGCTGGAAGAATTCAGCACCCGCATTCCCCTGCCCGTTTCAACGCTCGGCAGGAAGCGCAAACGCCGACAGCAAAGCGACAGGCGTTGGGCAAGAAAGGTGCTGGATAACGCAGGAATCAAAGCCCCACGTCTAGGTTCTTCCGCAAAGTAGTCACCGCTGGTCGGTGTGTCCCGAAAAACCAGTGTGTAGAACAACTCAATTTAAGGTCCCTGAAAGGAAGAACTTATGGATAGGCAGTTAAGACTTTGGGAACAATTGGAAATTCAAGACCACGACGAAGCCGAGCTTGCCGAAGCTGACTATCGTGAATTCGTCCAACGCTATATCGCTGGGCAAGTTCCTGACAGTCCGGCAGGTGCCGATGAACTTCGTCGTTTGATCAATCAGCTTGGTCGTACCCCGACCGACTTTCAGATCGCTGTAGAACGCGAACAAGAAAGACTGCGACTTGAAAGTCTTGCCGCTGAAAGGCCGGAATTTCAGGAAAGAAAACGCGCGCTGTTTGCAGAAATCGCGACAGTGGAAAGCGAGCGCCAAGCATCGGCTGAACAGTTCCAACAGCAACTTGAACAACTGGAAATCCAAAAGCGCAACCTGCAAGTGAAGCTAAGCGAAATTGGCCAAGCGGAACACAAGCTGCGCCGCGAATACGGGAAGGAATCTTGATATGCATAACCATAAGCATGAAGAAGCGTGCAACGCAGTCGGCGACTTCCAACTGGATCTTGCCGCAAGGCGCAGGGAGTGTTTTCGGCAGGCTGCACGCGAAGCCGATTTGATCGCGCGGTTTGGTGACGAAGCTGTTGCGATGAAATACGCAAACGACGTCGCCGATGGTCGCCGTCAGGATGACTTCGAATTGACTACCGCCGCCGAAGCGATGCTTGGCCAACTTGCCGAGCGCTCGCGGCCTGGCCATCGGCCGGAGTGGGTAAATCAACTGCCTGCTTACTAGATCAACA
>JBMYUM010000107.1:0-10920 GCA_049605375.1 Phycisphaerae bacterium
GTTGAGCCGGACTGCATCGCGGATGATGCTGAATTGCACGAAATCTTCCAAAGCGCCGTGAAAGACGCGCAGGATGCCTACATCAAACTGGTACAAGGCCTCCAGCACAAATTCAAAGACGTTGAAGATGGCACGCTGCGACGGAAAATGGCTCGTCAAGCGGCAAGAAGCGTCCTTCCAAACGCCACCGAGACAAAGATCTTTGTCACCGCCAACGCAAGGGCGCTACGCCATTTTGTCGAACTCCGCTGCAACCCCGCCGCAGAAACCGAGATTCGAGAGGTCGCAGCGCTGATGCTGGATTGCCTGCAGCGCGAAGCCCCGAACCTCTTTGGCGATTACAAGTTCACCGAACTTCCAGACAGCACGCGGGCGGCCCAGACGCCCCATAACAAAGTCTGACCTTTTTGTTAGCCCTAGTTGAGAAGCGTTTGGACAACCATAGGGGAGTCAACCGACTGCCGCTTGGAGGAGATGGGTCCATCCGCGCGCAAACTTCAACAAGATAAGTGGCACGCCGCAGTCCATTAACCGAATACATGAAGGTTACGCCATCGAGGTCTGACAGGAACAGGTAGCTGCCGTAAGCAAATGGGAGCGCAGCCATGCTGGGCATTCGACCGGAACAGGCACCGCAACCTTCAACGACATGGATCGGCCCGGCCCCCTGGCTGGAAACCCAGATCCCGGGCCCACTCGCTCGCCGAGCGCTCGCGAAACGTAGTTCCCATTCACTCGTGGGAAAAGCTCTGGAACAACCACTTGTGGTCCAACGTGCATTGGGCTCGGTTGTCGAGGATATCGATGGCAACCGATTCCTTGACCTCGCAGCGGGCCAGTGCGTCAGCCCCGCCGGTCATTGCCATCCCAAGATCATCGGCTCCATGAACGAACAGGCCAACAACGCCGTTATGGTCTGCCGCGAGAACGTCTACTACCCGGTCACAACAGAAACGCTGCAAAAGACATCCGCCATTTGCTCGAGCCCGCGCGAGAATGACGTTCTGCTGACCGAAGGCACAACGGCGACCGTTGCTCTGGCATGGTCATTGGCGAAAATAACGACGGGACGTCAACGCGTCGTAGCCATCCAGGCTGGTGTGAGCCAACAAATCTCCCATGTTGCCTCGAAATTTCGTTTGGCGGCTTCCACCACTCCCGACCTTTCAACCGAACATGTGGGACAGGTTTCGCTGGCAGCTGATGAGCCGTTGGAAAAATGCCTGTTCGACATGGACATCGACCCCAAAGAAACGTGCGCCGTGATCTTACAGGTGTTTCAGGGGGACGAAGGCTATATCCTTGATGATCGGGAGATGCAACGTCAGATCAGAGACTTCTGTGATCAGTACAACATTCCCCTGATTGTCGACGAGACGGAGACATGCCTCGGCCGAACGGGTAAATGGTTCGCATTTGAACACTTCGACATCGCCCCCGACATGATCATGATGTCCCACGGCAGCGTGGGCGGAACGCCGCTTGGTGCTCTCATTGCACGGAAGGCGCAACTGGATGCCAAACAGCTCACCGGACTGATCGAAGAATCTGCATGCCCGATATCCTGCGCCACCGCGCTCGCAACGATGGATGTCATTGAGAACGGGCTGATGGACAATGCCAATACATTGGCGAACCGATTCCAGAATCAGCTGCGCGAGTTTGCCGCATCCTCCAGAATACTGACACGCCCGCGCGGCTTGGGGGTGATCGGTTCTCTCGATGTGGTGAACCCCCGCAACGGTGCCCTGGATTCCGGACGCCGGGATCGCATTGTACGCCACGCGTTTGAACGCGGCGTGATGGTCAAAGCCTGTGGCGAAGTGGGGATTCGCATTGCCCCGCCACTCTGCATTAACAAGACACAACTGGACGTCGGACTGACGCTGCTCCGTGAATCAATCGAAGCAGCGACCTAGCGACCTGTTCAGAAACCAAGGAACGGGCGTCCGCAAGCCCTACGTGACTTACCGCCGGGTCGCCGGCCGACGCAATTTCACCTTCATATCCTTGCGCGTTCCCTTTGCGGTATCCTCCAAGACCCGCTTAGCCTTCTTGATATCCGGCACCTTGAGATACACGTTGGTCTTACCGCCGCGCGTCGCCCCCGTGCAATACATGTAGCCAATGGAGATCTTCTTCGACGCCAACTTCTCGCAAAGGTCGGCCGCCGCACCCGGTTTGTTCGGCAACGAAACGACGAGAACCTCCTGCTCCTTGACCTCCAGGTTGAGCTGTCTCAACACCGGCCGCGCCTTTTCCGGATCGTTAAATACGATACGAAGAACGCCATGCTCCATCGCATCCATCATCGCCATCGCAATAACATTGACTTTGGCCTTGGCCAACTCGGAAAAGATCTTGGTCAACACACCAGGCTTGTTCACGAGAAAGAACGAAAACTGAATACACGTATCCATGCGGATCTCCCTATTCGTACAACCTTGCCGTTGTTCTTCACCAGATGTGCAT
Source organism: Phycisphaerae bacterium (assembly GCA_049605375.1). GTDB lineage: Bacteria > Planctomycetota > Phycisphaerae > UBA1845 > UBA1845 > JADFOB01. The sequence continues at coordinate 2,473 of JBMYUM010000107.1, forward strand.
GCATGAGCGACCGCAACGATTGTCACAGCGCATGCTTCGACCATGCCAGGTGATGGCACTTGATCCAAGTAACGAACATCAGTCCCAGTATATGCGCCTTGTTGCAATTGGCCAGTGATTTGTCGGCTGCCCGCTGAATCGTAATCTGCCCCATCGGATCGCCGCTTGCTCAGTGCGATCGCCGACGGACCCAGCACAGAACAGTGAGCGGCATGAACCAAGCCACGACCTCCATCGTACCGCACAATCCGCCTGTCGTCCGTGGTCCGGTGTTGAACTCACTCTCATCCATACCCGACCGTCGCGAATCCAAGGGAAACGTATCAGCGTTATCACCAACGCCGTCACCGTCGGAATCTATCGTCTCGGTTCGATCATTGGGAAAAGCGTCCGCGTTGTCTCCGACGCCATCAAAGTCACTGTCCATTTGCTCGGCGGCATCAAACGGAAACTCATCGTCGACATCGTTGACGCCGTCACCATCATCATCCTCGTCCGCGTTGTTTCCGATGCCATCTCCGTCGGTATCGACCGACTCCTGCGGATCAGTCGGAAAGGCGTCAGCCACGTCAAGCACGCCATCACCATCGCGGTCCCCTTCCTGTGGCTGCCCAAGCAGATTCAGCGACAACGCCGACCCGGAGAAATCTCCCTGCCCGATGGTCAATTCGTCGCCGGCAAAGGTGGTGACCGACGTCTGCGGCCCCAACGCATCAAATGATGCAGGACCATCGAGAATCAACGTCGCCGTTAGGACACGAATCGGTTCGCTGGTCACGGCCACAAGATTCTCGTTCAAGGTGATATCCAGATTGCTGGCACTCACGACCTCGCCGGACTCAACCAGGAAGTAGACGTCGGGGTCGAGCAGCCACATCAGCGACAGCAGTTGGGCAGCCACCTCGGTGTTGCTGAAATCCAACTGAATCTGACGAACGTCGGTGAAACTCGTCCCCTCAGGCCCGACCGAAAGCAAGACATCCACTTCGAATGTCTCCCCTAACGAGACGAGACCGCCAGGCACAACTTCACCATTGGCGTCGCGCGCTTCATAGCTGACAGCAATCTGGGCAAGCGCCGGCGACGTGAACGCCAGACTGAAACCAACGACCGCGTAAAGGAATCGAATCATGGGACAACCTCGGGTGTTCAACAGGGCAGTTCATTCATGCATACGTCGTGGATTATGCACTATGCCGTAGTCGCTGACCACGCTTCCTCCCAAAATGACGACCGGTTTCGGCGAGACTGGCTCGAGATTGGATGGCCAGTAGTCGGGTATGGGCACAAAAAAACGCGGCCCCATGACATGGGACCGCGTCGTTATTATTCGCTAAGCAGCTCGTTGAGCCGGCATCACTTAGGAGGGGCAATTACCCAGTGACTGACCGAACCAGACGTCATATGAACCGCCACCGTTGAGCAGGTCGATCACGCGAAGCAGGTCTTCCGGACCGGTGTCGCCACCACGATCGATGTCAGGTGCTGTGCCGCCAGTCAGAGCATTGGTCATCGCGATGATGTCGCTACCGTCACTCGTACCGTTGCCATCGACATCGCCCGGCAGGTAACCAACGCAAGTTTCACCCACAGTGTATGAGAAGCAGGTGTACACACCGGCATCGATCGGACCCGAGAGATCCAACTCGACGGTCATACCCACATTCGAACCACCATCATTCGACGGAGCGTTTCCACCCGTGACACCGATGTCGGCTGGGTCGACGATGCCAGACGTCTGACAGTCAAAGTTGAGAACCACGCTGTCAGCACCGAAGCTGCCTGAACCATCCGGATTCGAAGGTGCACCGGCATCGATCGAGCAAGTATTCGGGTTTGAGGCACTAACGAGTTCACACACTTCCGATGCAGCGACGGTCATCTCAAGATTCGTCAGCGAGCCAACGCCGGCTGCTTCCGTCTTGTAGAACGGCATGCCGGTCTCGCCCTGCTTGATGACGTTTGCGAAGACGTCGCTTACGTTGAGATTAAAGACATCGTCGTTCGCAGCATCGCCCGGAATCATCAGCGATCCAGTTGCGAGAACGATTTCCGTGTGACCGAGTCCAGTGAATACGGTCACGCCGATCGGGAACGGTGCGTTATCAATGGTGTTCTTGATGGTGTTCTGACCACCGCCGACCTGAACCAGGTCGCCGTTGATGATCGTACCACCGAAGCCGGCTGGGTTGTTGATACCGTTCGGTGAAACGAAACCATCGGTGATGTCACCAGCCGGTGCCGATGCCTGTGCGAGATCGCCACCGTCGTAGGCAAGCGTAAAGCCGAACAGTGCCAGACCTTCGTTGTTGGTGTCCGAAAGGATACCAACGACTTCGTAGTCGACGACTTCGCCGGCGCTGACGTTGGCAGCACTGGACCCACCTGCCTGACGTACGGTAAGGCTGAGGTCAGCTGCGAAAGCCGATCCTGCAAAAGCCAAGACAGTCATAATCGAGAAGAAACGCTTCATAACCACTGCTCCCTGCAAAACCTAGGTGCAAAGTTGAATTCGTATAGATGCTTCCACGTCGTGGTGACAGCCACGGATAGCACGTAAGTGCACAGCCCCCGCTGCAGCCACAATACATTAGTCGAATCGGGATGGCTGCGGCGCGAAAGTTTTTGGCTTTTTGGAGGCTGAGGGCGTTTTTTTGTCACCCAAAGCCGAGATTACTGGGCTCGCGCCAATCAAAAACCACAAATTTCCACCCCCACTTTAACGACGCTTCCGTCGATCCAGCTTTCGGAACATCGCTAAATCGACGATAACCTGTTTACCGGACCCGTAGCGGCATTCAGCAGGCATCAGCCCAGTAGGCGTACGTCATGAGTCGATTCAACTTCACCAGGAATCTCCACAGCCTGAATCGATTGCGACAGATTGCGATCACCCTGACGCAGCACGGCTTCGGACACGTCGTCACCCAAATGGACCTGTCCCGCTTCGTCCCGCTCTGGATCAGTCGAAAAGAACCCAACGCGCAACTCGACACCAGTCACGAGGCGATCGGAAAACGGATCGCCGCAGTGTGCGCCGAACTCGGTCCAACGTTTATTAAGCTTGCACAACTTCTCGCGTCACGTCCTGACGTCGCACCACCGGACGTCATCCGTGAGCTCAAGAAGCTCCAGGACAAAGTCCCTCCGTTTGATAGCGACACGTCCATGCAGATTATTTCGGAGGCCCTTGGTCGCCCCGCTGAAGACGCGTTCGCCGAAATCGACTCCTCGCCCATCGCCAGCGGGTCTATAGGCCAGGTGCACCAGGCGACAACGCGTGACGGACGACGGGTGGTGGTCAAGGTTCGCAGACCCGGAATTGAAAACACCATCATCGGTGACATGCAGATCCTCAAGTGGCTGGCCTCCAACATCGAGTCGCTGGTACCCGAGCTCGGCGTGTTTCAACCCATGGAGGTCGTCGATGAATTGGAAGACCTGCTCCGTCATGAGCTTGATTTCATCAACGAAGCCGCCAGTACGCAACGATTTCATGAGGCGTTCGCCGACGATCCTGTGATTCAAGTTCCGGAAGTCATCTGGGAATTGACCGGTGAACGTGTGCTGACGCTTGAACGCCTTTCGGGCAAGCGATTCGATGAGATGATGGCAACGGCATCGCCTGACGGGTTTTCGACGAAGCCTATGGCGGCCATCCTGGCCAACGCCTATCTCAAGCAGATTTTCGAGCTGGGGCATTACCATGCCGATCCGCACCCCGGCAACATGTTATTCAACCCGCCCGATCGAATCGGTTTGATCGACTTTGGTCAGATCGGCATCGTGTCTGATCAGTTCATCGGCGAACTGATCATGCTGATCTACGCCTGTGTGAATCGCGACATGCCACTGGCTGTCGACACGCTCATCGACATGGGGGTGGTCGGTACCGGCGCCAACCATCGCCGTGTCGAACGGGCACTGCAGGGCCTTGTCGACAAGTATCACGGCCTGCCGGTGAGACGCATGGACGCCGCACAACTGTTGCACGAATTCGCGGACGCCATGCGCGGGGAAAAAGTGACCATTCCCCGGGAGCTGTCCAGGTTGATCAAGGCAATCGGTATGGTCTCGACCACGATTTCGCGACTTGATCCGGAACTCAACTTGATTGAACTGCTGCGGCCTCATATTCAGGTGAGTCTGCGGAAGCGATTTTCCGCATCCGTTCTGACCAATTCAGGCAAACGGATGGGCTGGAATCTGATGAACGTCATTGGCAAATTGCCACGGCGCCTCAGGACAGTCCTCCGTCAATTCGAAACCGGCAATTGGGAATTGCACGTTCGGCATGAGAATATTGACAAGCTCATCAAGGAGCTTGACCGCGCCAGCAACCGATTGGCATTCTCTATCGTCATTGCGGCCATCATCGTCGGCAGCAGTGTCGTTGTAAGTGCGGAGACTCAGCTCACGGTCTTTGGTCTGAAATTTCAACACTTCGGAATCGTGGGCTATTCGCTTGCGGGGATTCTAGGGCTCGGACTGGCGTGGGCTATTTTCCGCAGCGGCCGACTGCATTGACACCAACTCGCAAACTCAGCGATACCCGGGGACGCGTGATGCACCCTCAGCTTACGTCGACGGCTGTCGGGTAGGGACAGTAGCGTTTCAGTTTGCAGGCATCGCATTGTGGCTTGCGAGCCTGGCAAACGGCCCGGCCATGCTGAATCAACGCGTGTGACAGGTATGTCCAGCTTCGTTTGGGCATGACTTCCATCAGATCTTGTTCAATCTTGACGGCATCCTTGCTGTCTTTGCTTGTCCATGTCAGTCCGAGTCTCGTCGAAAGGCGACCGACATGAGTATCAACGACAACGCCCACATTCCGGCCAAACCATGTTCCCAGAACGACATTGGCGGTCTTGCGGGCAACACCCGGCAACTCGATCAACGCCGCCATGTCCGCCGGCACCTCCCCACCGTGTTTCTCGATCAGGATCCGGCAGGTGTTACGAATGTTCTTAGCCTTTTGTCGAAAGAACCCGGTCGATCGAACGATCTCCTCCAGCTTGTCGAGCGGCGCATCCGCGATTGCCTGCGCGTCCGAATAGGTCGTGAAGAGAACGGGGATGACTTTGTTGACGTTCTCATCCGTCGATTGCGCGGACAGAATGGTGGCCAGCAGCAGTTGCAAAGCGTTGTCGTGAATCAGCGCACAGTCCGCGTCCGGATAGAGTTTACGAAGTCCGGCGAGAATACGCTTGCCCCGCGCATTTCTGTCTTCCGCATGCTCATCGATACTCAGTGATTCGATCGGCACACTCAGCTCCCTTCCGTTGCAGGCTTATCAATGTCCATCTCGCTCTTGTCCTGAGACGACGTTGGATCAGACCACTGCCGGTGACCATCCTCATAGACTTCGCGTTTCCAGATCGGCACCTCCCGCTTCAGCGTGTCAATCAACCAGCGGCATGCACTGAACGACTCCGCGCGATGCCCGCCGGCTACGCCGACAAAAACCGATGCGTCCCCCGGCACAACTACCCCCAGTCGATGCACGACAGCCGCCCTTTGCACACCAAATTCTTCCCGGGCCTGCGCAGCCAGGCGCGACAACTGAGCGACGGCCATGGTGTCATACGCTTCATATTCGAGGTGCAGGAGTCGGCCGTACGCTGCATGGTGCTCAAGCCGCGTTGCCCCTTCGAAGTAGCAACGTCCACCACAGGTCACATCAGCCGAAAGCCACGCCAGAATGGATGCGACATCGATCGGTTCCGATTGCACCAAGGCAAGAACCGGTTGATCCTCCGTTGGTTTCAACTGGCCACCGGAAACCGGCGGAATCAGGGCAACAACATCCCCATTCCGAATGATGGCATCATCGTTTGCGAAGGCCTCGTTGATCGCCAATCGACTGGTCAGCAACCAAGGCACCAGGGCAGGATGAGATTCTTCCAATGATCGCTTCAACTGCGGAAGCGTGGCCGGCTCGGTGAGTCGAACGCTTACAGCTTCAGTCTGCATGACGGACCGCAGGGGCCCGAACAGCCTGACTTCAACGTCCATCCTCTACCTTTCACTTTTCGGGATCTGGCAAGGGTCAAGCTGTGCAACCTCAATCTCATGCATCATGAGATCGCCAGTGCGATCGCCAATTAGTCAGCCGAAGACCTCACGGCCATTTCCAGACCGTTGCCGATAGCAATATCAGCACAGGTGAATGCGTCATGCTCTCGCAGCCATCCCAGAAAATCTCGCAATTCTTCCGCATGCGTCAACGTGTTATCGATCACAATGATGCCGCGATCCGTCAGGTGCGGTAATGCAAGCTCGACGAACTGCCGGCAGTGTTCCTTTTCGGCATCCAGCAGCAGCAGGTCGACGGGACTGTCCAATGACGCGAGCGCCTCGATCGCCTCATTTTGGATCGTGCTGATCAGGGATGACACACCGGCCGCCTCAAAGTGCGACGAGGCTGCGTCCAGTTTTCGAGCGTCGCGATCGATGGTTCGGAGATGACCATCCGTCAGCTGCAGCGCGCCTGCGATCCAAAGACCGCTGTATCCGTAGCTGGTACCAACTTCCACGACGTTTCGTGTTCCGTGCGCCAAGATCAGCGCATGGAGAAACATGCAAGCTTCCTTGGGCAAGGCAAGGGCGTCGTCGACCGTCGGTATGAACGCCTCGAGCTTCGCGATCTCGTCGCGTACCTGCTCTCTCATAACAATTCTCTCACAGCTCTGCAGCCAGAATCGCACAAGGACTAACGGAGGAATGGCTTGCCCAGAAGCCGACGGATCGTGGCCAGTTGTCCGGCATGAAATGCCTCGTGACGATTGCAGTGCATCACGGCGCCCCTCTTGTCGCGATAGTGTGGGTGTGGCTTCCCTTCCGCACCGGTTGCCGGCTCGGCGAGAAGCGCGTCGCCCATTCCCTTGATCGCCGCGATCGTTTGTGCGTGCGTCGTTTCCATCACCTGCAGAATAGTCTCGGGCGACGGATAGTCATGCTCTGTCGTTGATTTAACAGGCGCCCCGATCGGGAAGTGCGCGATGAACGAATCCTCAAGTACCGGCGCGGAGAGACAACGTACGTGCACCAATAGATGCTGAGCAACAGCAAAATGCCCGCACAACCACAGTGCATGGGGAAGCCCGTCACCAGGCATGAACTTCCAATCATCGCCGCTCAGGTCCGCGAGCAGCTTCAAGGTCCAATCACGGGTACCGTCAAGTTCTTCGGCCAACAAGTCAGCTTGATTCATCGCAGCCACTCCTTTCTGCGAACGGTCATTGCGTTTACTCGATCGTCAACGTCGGGGCTGCCGCCTGGGCTTCACTCTTGATGCTGATCTGCCCGGCTGTCGTGGCAACCACACGTTGGATGGCGTCGGCGACGTGATCCGGGGATTCCTCGAAGTGCTTGTCTGGCGTTCCCGCATCAGAGAACTTGCGAACCGACGCGTTCAAAGGAATCTCACCCAGGAAGGGTACGGACAGCTCTCCGGCAGCCTTAGCAGCCCCACCATGATCGAAGAGTTCGTCCCGATGGCCGCATTGCGGGCAAAGGTAGTAACTCATATTCTCAATGATCCCGAGGCATGGAACATTCAACTGCTGATACATCAAGACGGCACGTCGAGCATCAAGCAAGGCAATGTCCTGAGGCGTACAGATCACAACGGCACCGGTCAGTGGGATGGACTGCGCGAGCGACAACGGCACATCACCGGTCCCCGGAGGCAGGTCCACGATCAGGTAGTCCAGCGGTCCCCAATTCACCTGTTCGATGAACTGCTTCACGACGCCATGGGTCATCGGACCACGCCAGATGATGGGTTTGTTGCGTTCGATCATGAATCCGATGCTCATGATCTTCACATCACCCGCCATGGGCGGTTCCATCATGTCATTGGCGACACGCGGCGTTTCACCTTCGACCCCGGTCATCGTGGGGATACTGGGGCCGTAGACATCCGCATCCATCAAGCCAACGGAGGCGCCGCTTCGACTCAAACCGTAGGCCAACAGGACGGCTGCCGTGCTTTTGCCGACCCCGCCCTTTCCAGCGCCCACCGCAACGATGTTTTTGACCTGCGGCAACGCAGCGGAACCGGGGCGACTTGATCGCACCTGCGCGCTCCATTCAATCTCAACGTGATCGATGCCATCCAGGGCGAGTACGGCCTGATCAACATCCTTCTTGATTTCATCCTTGAGGGGGCATGCAGGCGACGTCAATTCGATGTGGACCTTGGCACGGCCACCGGAAACGTCGATCTCTTTCACCATGTTGAGAGAGACGATGTCTTTGTGCAGTTCCGGGTCTTTCACCGTACTCAATGCTTGCCTTACGCGTTCTACCGACGTGTCGCCCATGAAAGACTCCCGAGAATAGTGTCGTGCATCTCTCAGGCGATGCTGAGAGTTCTGGTCTGACCGTCACCGTTCTGCCAGGACGGTCGAATCCACTCGCGTAGAATATAGGTGCAGAAAGTCA
>JBMYUM010000108.1:0-10909 GCA_049605375.1 Phycisphaerae bacterium
CCGCGGCACCTTGCTGCGGACACGAGTAAACTCGAAATCGAGATCGTCGATCGCGTCAATCGAGAGCGGCGTAAAGAAGAGGTGGAACCTGCCCTCCTCCTTTACCTCTTCGACTGGTGGGTTTTCCCACGGCAAACCGGCTTCGTCCAAAGCGCGTTCCAGAACCTGCGTCGGCGTCTCTTCCATTTCTGAGAAAAGGCCCATGAGATCGTTTCGAATGTTGTCGTCGTCGGTCAAGAATCCAACGCGAACGCGCGGGCTCGATGTCTCGACGCTGGCTTCCAGCCAGCAGCTGGAGCCCAAGGCGAAACGCACGCCCACCATGTGGTCTTCCTCACGTCGAAAATTCGAGGACTCACCGTAGCGATCGTCGCCGCTGCATTCGCCTTCGACAAATGACAAGAATGAATCAACCATTCCCTGCTGGTCTTCCGTGAGCGTCATCTTCACGTTGCTCCTATGGAATCGTTTTCTGACACGCGCCCCCGCTCGCCACGCTTGGCACGGGGATCAATCTTATTGAGAACCGCTCGCCTGACGGCGGTGAACGGCCACGTCACAAATCGGTGAACCCGAACAGTCCACGGTCGCCGATAGGAAGCCGCCAGCGCTTCCGGCGACATGAGATCAGGCCGCGTCCGTCGTTTCAGCTTCACCAGATGGTAGCGATCACCATTCTGGAAGAAACGCCGGAGTCGCCGCACAGGCCAAAACTCGCCGCCCCACGACCGTGACCACTGCCAGCTGATCTGAAAATCAAACAGGTGCGGTTTCCCGTCATCGCCCACCAGGACGTTTTCGCACTTTTCAAGGTCAACGTAGGCCATGCCATGCTTATGAATGACATCAACCAGGCCTGACAACTCGTCGTGAAACTCATCACGAACGTGCATGCCCTTGGCCAATGGCTGACCATCCACAAAATCACGTACGAACCCCGTATCTTCCCATCGGTCAATCAGCCGCGGAATTCCACGGACCCCGGCCAGTTTCTCCAACGCGGCCATCTCCCGCTTCGCCAACCAACGCCCAACCCACCGCAAGGGGATACCAAAACATCGGGCCTGACGCCCGACTTTCAGCAGAACTTTGCCGGCATCCCCCTCGTATTCTGCGGTAGCAGCAAAAAAGTCATGCTTGAATACGCGGACAAGGGCGTAGGTCTTCCCTTTTGCCGTCACGGACGGTGGAAGAGGTCTTCGACCCAACGCTTTCAGGAAAGATGGGGTTGGCTTCGCCACGATCGATGTTCTCGTAAAAGCCTGCATCGACAGCCACGCTGGCAATGCGAACAGACCATTCATCCGGCTTCCCGATAGTCTATCGCGGGGCCCGCTCGGCAGAAAGTGGTTTTTGAGACCGGGCATCGAAAGTGGCTGGCACCGAGGTTATAAACGGCAAAATGAAGAGCTGGATCGCCCCTATCGTCATATCCGTTCTCCTGGTGTTGGTCGGGATGCGCCCGCTCATCACAGAATCCTATGCCACCAGCAGCAGCGGATTCGCGATCGCACTCGATCAGATTTCCGACCCGTCGGCGTTGGTCACGACCGCCTTCAATGCCATCATTCTCACCTGCCTGTTAGTTGTCGCATTGGCCGGAATTCCCCTGCAAACCGCAGGCCTCGGACCGGGTCTGGTCGCTCTCAGTACGGTCGGGATCCTCTCCGCTTTGAACGCCGAGAATCCGCGCATTGCCATCAACGCGACACTCGATTGGCTCTGCTACCCCGCGTTGACCATCCTTCTGGCATCCCTCTTGCGCGACCACGCCTGGCGACGAATTTTCCTGATTTTCATTCTCTGCGGCGCAGCGTTACAGGCCGCCAAATGCCTCGACGACAAATACCGCAGCTTTGACGAAACCTGGAACTACTACCAGGAAAACAAGACCGAAATATGGAACGCACAAGGCGTTCCACTGAATTCCGACAAGGTCGAGCTCTTCGAAAAACGCATGCTCGCCAGAGAAGCATCCGGTTACTTCCCGCACAGCAACGTCGCCGGGTCTTACTTCGCCCTGGCCGGCATCATGGCATGGGGTTGCCTTTTCGGACAATGGCGAAGTTCAAAAACAGGCATAGGGTCGATCGCCGGTTTCGCATTCGCTTTGCTGATCGCGTTCACGATCGTCACCACCGGAAGTACCGGTGCGTTGCTTGCGTACATCGTCGGCATGGGATTGTGGCTCGCTGGCGGATGGGGGCTCACTCGTGCGATCAGCGTCAGAACCGTCACTGGCGCGCTGGCGGTCACCAGTAAACTGGCCGGCCTGGTCGTCGCGGCGTATGGCCTGCTGACCGGCGGGTTACCCGGCGCCTCGCTCAACTTCCGCTGGCAATACTGGACCATCGCCCGTCAAATGTTTGCCGATCACCTCTGGCTCGGCGTCGGGCGTGAAAACTTCGGCGCCGCCTATCTGCAATACAAGACCATAGACATCGCCGAAGAAGTCGCCAACCCGCACAACCTGATCGTTCAGTTTGCCTGCGATTTCGGCATATTCGGTCTCATCGCACTAATCATCCTAATCGTCGGATTCATGCGGTGGGTTGTTCAGCCGAACGTGGAGCGGCCGGACCAGCAAACCGACGGCCAGCCTGCACCGCCCACTGCAGAGCAACACGACGTTGCCCCACCGACCGGGCTCGCGCAGGCGATGTCAACAACCACACCACTCGCCGGCCTCGGACTCGGCGTGTTCATGCTTCTGCTGCGACTGACCCTCGTCGGAAGCACCGACGTCTATTACCTCTACTACGTTGGTGTGACCTCCGTACTCTTGTGGGGAGCCGCTTTTGTCGTGATCTGCCGCGTGGTCAGTATGCCCCCATCCCGATGGCGCTCCTGGTCCATCGTCGCGGGATTACTGGCGTTCATCATTCATGACATGATCAATTTCGCCTTCTTTGTCCCCGGTGCTGCGACAACGTTCTTTGCCTGTCTGGGGATTTGGCTCAGTGAACGAGATCCACTCGCTGACAATCAAGGGCGAAGACGTGAGACGCAAGCAGCAGTCGCATGGACGTCCGTCATGTTGGCTCTGCTCGTGCTGCTGGCCGTGATACCGATGGCACGTCGGGCATCGTTGCAATCAGCCGTGACCGTAGCCCGCACGGACATGCAAACGACCGACAACGGCCTGCGCGCCGCCGTCGCCGCCGATCGCTGGGATCCGAGTCCGGTCTTGTTCCGCGCGCGATACTGGCAGTCAATCAGCTCCTTGTTCGTCCAGGCACGACGGGAGAATCCTGAAAACGCCCCTCCCGCGCAGCAGGTCGACGCCGCTGTCGAACGCGCGTTCGAGTCCGTGAAAGATGTGCCGCCGCTCGTCAGGAATCATATCGGCTTCCATCGGCTGCGGTCGGAAGTTGCAATCTTTGATGCACAACAACGAACCTCCCAAACCGCCCTTGCGGTTGCGGCCGACAGTGCCAAAGAAGTCGTGCGACTGTACCCCGGGGATCCACGCGGCTGGATTGACGCCGGTCAACGGTTATGGGAGTGGGCCACGAAAGGCACAATGTCTGCTGAAGAACGAGAGCGCACGCTTCAGAGTGCTCGTCATCATGTGGAGGCCGGACTGGCGCTGGAAGAAAGTCGCCCGGAATGGGAACGCATACGCGGGCTGCGACCGAATGAAATCCAAGCCGCCCAGTCCACGCTTGCATCCATTCGGGCGGCGCTGCAACCCGTCAGCTCAGGAACCGACAGTCTCCCATAACTTCGACTTGCTACGAACGAACTTGATCACCGGATTCTCCTTCCGACCGAGTTCCCGATTGCGGCCGTCGAGCCGGATAATGACCAGTCGATCCCAATCGATCGGCAACCTTGAAGTATCAACCGTGAAGGATCCCACGCCAACGGTATCGATGACCAGACGATTCTTGGATGTATCAAATCGCCCCTTCGCCCACCCACCTTTCTCATCAGGCTGCGCACTGAGCACCACCAGCCATGGCTGGACCGGGTGGTCCGGCAGCATCGGGCGAGGTGGCATCAATCCCGGCTCAGCCAATCGAGCCCCTGCCGTTGATCCGTTGTCTTGCACGGCAGACGTCGTTCGGCTGGCGAGAACAACAAACGTCAGACACAAAAAGACACCGAGCCAGGACACGGCGGAAAGTCGAAAGCGATATCGGCTGGTGACAGAATTGGTGTTCGTCTTACGTATCATCACGGGCTGCCCTCGGTTTGGAATTGCGTCCGGATTCTTCTTGTTGTACGTTCAAAGTCACGGAAAGGATGCACGCGAACATGCCTGATGACAATAATCGAATGCGGATTCGTTCAACAACGATTCTCACGGTACGACGAGGTGACCAGGTTGCCATCGGAGGGGATGGCCAGGTTTCTCTCGGACCGACCGCCATCAAACACGATGCGCAGAAGATCCGGAAGTTGGCCGGTGGCAAAGTCCTGTGCGGATTTGCCGGATCAGCGGCTGATTCCTTTGCTCTGCTCGAACGCTTTGAGGCCGAGCTTGAAAAGCATAACAAAAACGTGCGACGAGCCGCCATCGAACTGGCCAAGCAGTGGCGTACCGATCGCGCCCTGCGCCGTCTGGAGTCTTTGCTGGTAGCCATCTCCAAAGACACCACGTTGATGCTCGGGGGTTCCGGTGACGTCATTGAACCAACAGACGGCGTCATCGGCATCGGTTCCGGTGGATCGTTTGCCCTGGCCGCTGCTCGCGCACTCGTTGAACACACAGCGCTGTCGCCGGCGGAAATCGTCGAAAAGGCACTCCACATCGCCGGTGATATCTGCGTCTATACGAATCACGAAATTCATGTCGAAGCCTTGGAATAGTCATCGTGGGATTAGTCATCGTGGCCGGGCCGTTTGACCAGGGTCCAGCCGGTTAGAATCACGATCCAACGGGGTCAAAGCAGGAACAACGAAGCGAACGATCATGCCGGAACTTACGCCCAAAGAAGTCGTGGAAGCCCTGGATCGGTACATCATCGGGCAGCATGCCGCTAAGCGTGCCGCTGCGATCGCCATTCGCAATCGCTGGCGACGTCGCCAGTTGCCCGAAGATCTGCGCGACGAAGTCGGCCCGAGCAACATGATTCTCATCGGCCCGACCGGTGTCGGGAAAACGGAAGTGGCACGGCGATTGGCCAACCTCGTCAACGCTCCTTTCATCAAGGTCGAGGCAACCAAGTACACGGAAGTGGGCTATCACGGGCGCGACGTGGAATCCATGATCCGCGACCTGGTTGAGCTTGCCGCCCACATGGTGCGGGATGAACAGACGGAAGTTGTCCGACGTGAAGCGGATCGCTTGACCGAAGAGCGCCTGATCGACGCACTGATGCCACCGACAGATTTTGATACGACCGACGCGGCAACCAGCAGCGAAACGGCCCAGCGCCGTCAACGCAGCCGAGAGAAGCTCCGCACCCAGTTGGCCAGCGGAGAACTCGATGACCGAATCATCGAAATGTCGATCGAATCGAAAGTCAGCGCAGGTGGCTTCGTCGCTACCATGGGCATGGATCAGATTGATCCCGATATGCAGAACTTCCTCGAACGCATCGTCCCGGCGCAATCGCAGACGCGTTCGTTGCCCATCCGTGAAGCACGTAAGATCATCTTCGAACAGGAGTGCGAAAAGCTGATCGATCGCGAAAAAGTGCGAGAAATCGCGGTCAAGCGCACCGAGAGTACCGGCATGGTCTTCCTTGACGAAATTGACAAGTTGGCCGCCCCCTCGCAATCGCATGGCCCGGACATTTCTCGCCAGGGAGTGCAGCGCGATCTCCTGCCGATAATCGAAGGCTGTACGGTTAACACGAAATACGGTCCGGTCAAAACCGATCATATTCTCTTCATCGCAGCCGGCGCGTTCCACGCGACGAAGCCCAGCGACCTGATGCCCGAACTTCAAGGGCGTCTGCCGATTCGCGTGGAGTTGGAAGATCTGACCAAGGCTGACTTCGTACGCATCCTCACCGAACCCAAGAACGCGCTGACACGACAGCAGGTCGCGCTACTGGCAACCGAAGGTGTGCTGATCGAATTCGCCGACAGTGCTATCGAGGCGCTGGCGGAAACAGCCTTCCGCGTCAATCAATCGACGGAGAACATCGGTGCCCGCCGCCTGACAACGGTGATGGAAAAACTGATGGAAGAGATCAGCTTCGAAGCGTCCGACCGTCATGGCGAGACCATCTCCATCGACGAAGCCTACGTCGGCAAACGTCTCGAATCCCTCTCCGGCGATGCCGACCTGAGCCGCTTTATCTTGTAGATTTCGCGAAAAAAGACGACCAACGCGACTCCACGAAGAGTTGGTGGTTTCATGTAGCCTCCTGAGCGTGCAAGGGAACAACGCGATCAAAGAGGAAATCACATGGCGATCAGGCAACGGATGATACAGGCGATGACTCTGGTCATCGGATGCGCCGGACTATCCATCGCCAAAGCGGGCACGCCGGTACTCTCGACTTATCCAACAAAGTACTACACGATTCACACAGACCTTTCGGAATCGGATGTTCGTGAAGCCGCCCTGCGTGTCAATCGAATGGCAGATGAATACGCCCTTCGAACCCGCGACTTCTCAGGCAAAATCACCGAACGACTCCCCTTCTACATTTTCTCCAATGCCGAAGATTACTACGACGCCGGTGGCTTTCCCCGCAGCGCCGGCGTCTATACCGGCGACAAACTTATGGCGATCAGCGGTGCGCAATACGAGTCGCGATGGCGCATCGTACAACACGAGGCGTTTCATCAGTTCGCACATCGGGTGATTGGTGGCCGACTTCCCGTTTGGGTTAACGAAGGAATGGCCGTCTACTTCGAAGAGGCCATCTTCACCGGCGACAACATCGTGACGGGTTTGGTTCCCCGGTGGCGACTGCGAAACATCCGCGCCGTCATTAAGGACGGACGCCACAAACCGCTGCTTGATATGATGAGCATGGCCCACCTTCAATGGAATCACGAGTTCACGTCGACCAACTACCTGCAGGCGTGGTCCATGGTTCACTTTCTTGTTCATGGGCACAACGGCACCCTTGTTCCGCGATTCGAGGCCTTCATCCGGGATGTCAACATCAAGGCACTGACGTGGGAAAAGTCGTGGCAGAAGAACTTTGGGACCGACATTCAGGCGTTCGAAGATGCCTGGAAGAAATACTGGCTCGAACTGCCCGATGACGCAGGCGAAGCCAAGCGCATGGAAGCGACAATCAGTACGCTGACAAGTTTCCTTGGACGCGCGGCGTCGCAGGGTACATTCCATGCAGACTTTGAGTCGTTCCTTGCCGCTGCACAGCACTTCGAGAAGGGAAAAACCAAAGCCTGGCCCGCGCATAAGGATGACTGGCTGCCAAATTCATTGATGTCCTGGGCGCTGAAACAACTCGACGGCGCCGACGCTTGGAAACTGGTCGGGCGAGGACGCAATGCCCGAATCCAATGCACCGTTCCCGGGCACGTTCGCCTTACCGGCCAGTTCACCCTTCGCGGCCGCCAGATCCAAGGTGTCTCGATTCGCTCCACGCCGTCCGCCAAACGAAACAAAGGAGGGCGAAATCGGAGATAATATCGGACGTTAGAGGTTTTTTGGGTCCGACTTCTGGCGATTGCCGACATACCTGATACCATTCTACTCCCCGAGACGCGGGAATTGCGGCTGGCTCTACGCTCAGGCAAGGGTGAGGGGCAGTTCGTGCGACCGCTTCGGGCGATGTCCTGACTGGGTTTCCAACACGACTGGGACGAATAAACAAGACTGGGACGAATGACGATCCTTTGTGATCAGGACGATCCTCTGTGATCAGTACGTACAGCGACCCCGATGCGCGTCGCTGCAGGGTCATCCTGTCGCAGTATGATGCGATGTCGATGACAATACGGCGACCAGGTTGGTCTTCGCCGTGAATGTTGTTTGTTTGGCGAACGAAGATCGCGTCGCCACGAAAGGAGATGAACACGCGTGATTAAGATCAGGCCTCGCGGCAATGAGTCCATCCAGCAGATGCTGAAACGATTTAAGCGCCTTTGTCAGCGCGAAGGGCTCACCAGAGAGTTGAAGCGACACAGCTACTACGAAAAGCCGTCGGAGCGGAAGCGCCGCGAATCGCGTAAGGCCATTCGCAAGATTCAGAAGGACGAGATGATCGGACGTCCGTCGCGATAAGCGATGGCGGCCGCATGCCCGCGCTGAATTCTTGCTCTTCGTCTGGTAATGACGAAGATCTGACACGCGTGCACGGTTCTCCTCTCTAACGAAAAACGTGCACATCAAGAAGATGATCGATTGTCGGTCATCTTTTTTTGCGCGCCGACATTTTTGTCGCATGCATTCCAGACCGCACACATGGCGGTCGCACGGCACGTCGATATAGTTGGGGCGAAGGCCCAGCGGCAAAACGGGCCCAGGGAGACAACGAATGTCGAATCAGAAAGTCGCTCTCGTAACCGGTGGATCTCGTGGAATCGGACGCGCCATCAGCCAGGAACTGGCGAACGAGGGTTACGTCGTCGTGATCAACTACCATGAGAACCTGGCCGCCGCCGAACTGGCCCGCACCATGATCGAAGAGAATGGTGGCAAAGTTGACCTCTGCCAGGGAGATATCAGCGCCAAGTCCCACCGCGATCTGATTGTCTCCAATGTCATGGAACGATTTGGTCGCATCGACTTTCTTGTGAATAACGCCGGCATCGCACCCAGTGAACGCATGGACATCCTCGAGACTGACGAAGCCAGTTTCGACAACGTACTCAACGTCAACCTCAAAGCCCCCTACTACATGACGCAACGCGTGGCCCGAGAAATGGTTGCCCTGCGGGAAGCAGGAACGATTGACTGGGCAGGCATCGTCAACATCTCTTCGTTGCGACGCTACACCCCGGCAGGCAACTACGGCGAGTACTGCATCAGCAAAGCCGGCGTGAGCATGATCACCAAGTTGTTCGCTGTCCGCCTTGCCGAGTATGGCATCAATGTCTATGAAATCAGCCCGGGCATCATCGAAACCGACATGACCTCATCTGATGCCGTCAAAGACTTCTACAATGCCAAGTTTTCTGAGGGTCTGGCTCCCATCAATCGCTGGGGAAAACCTGAGGATGTCGCGCGTGCCGTCGGCGCGATTGCCCGCCAGTCCTTCCCCTTCTCAACCGGCTCGATCTTCGATATTGACGGCGGATTCCACATCCACCAGGTCTAGTTGTTTCAAACTGCTCTCGACACGCAAACAGCTTCATTCAGCCATTCGATAGACCGATATCCCACTCGTACCGAGTCCGCGCGCGGTCTGCGTCCAACGTCGGTGGATTCCATACGTTTCAACGAGCATGACAATGAAGAAGACAATGCTGGGAAGGTCGGTCGAATACGCTGGTCTCGCTCTGGAGATGCGCAAAGCGAAGCGATCACAAGACGATGCCGTTCAGCACAACGCGAGACGCCATGTCGCGGAACGCATGGGACGCTTGCGCGGACTACCGCAGAAGATCGGGCAGATGCTCGCGATGAACGATGACGACGAAAAGGCATCGGCCTACACCGACCTCGGTAACGCTGCCGAACCGATTCCATTCCATGAAGCCACCGAGGTGATGAATCAAGCCTGGGGGGCATCCTACGTCACAAAGATGTCAACGATTGACACGCACGGCCACGCGGCATCCTTGGGGCAAGTACACAAAGCTGAAACCCTGGACGGGCAAACCGTAGCAATCAAAGTCGCTTATCCGGGTATCCGCCAAGCCGTCATGAATGACTTGAAAATGCTCGGTTGGCTCTCGGCGCCCGTCGGCGACCTGCGACGCGGGTTCGACATCAGTGATTACCGCAGCGAAGTCATCCGAGATTTGGACGAAGAACTGGACTATCACCGGGAATTGCAACATCAGCAGCAATTCCGACGTCTTGCGGAATCGATCGATGGTCTCGTTGTTCCCCAACCGATTCCGGATCTTTGCGCCAAGGATGTCCTTGTCTCCTGCTGGGAAGACGGTGAGTCTGTCGAGGGTACCCGAAACTGGACTCGTCAGCACAGAAGTCAGTTGGGACGAACATTGCTCAAGCAGTTCTTCCATCTCTTGTTTGATCATGGCGTCGTCCACGGTGATCCGCATCCCGGCAACTACAGGTTCCGCATGGGAGCCGGCGGTCAGCCCGAGGTCGTACTCTACGATTACGGTTCCGTGCTGTATCTGTCGGAGCGCGACCGACTGTTGCTTCTTCGCCTGATTCGCGACACCGTCGAAATGCAGGGTTCTCCACTACCATGGCTCGTCGAGCTTGGATTCAGCGCCGACCTGCTGAAACCCATTGAGCACAAGCTGCCCGCACTGTGCCGGATTCTCTTCGAACCGTTCCTCAATAAGCCGAAGTTCGATCTGACGAACTGGAACCGCAAGGCAAAATTTGACGACATGCTTGGCGACGACCGGTGGAACTTCCGTATGGCAGGTCCGGCCAAGCTGATTCTCTTGATGCGTGCTTTCCGAGGCGTTGTCTTCTACCTATCAAAATGGGAAGAACCTGTCAGCTGGCGACTGCTCCTCGAACCAGTGCTTGAGCGTCATCGGTCCGCACTCAACGCGTTGGAGACAACGGCTGCGGCCGACCTGGAAAGCGAGGCCGCAGGTTTCCAGTGCTTGGCGAAACACCTTCGTATTGAGGTGTTGAAGGAAAACCAACGGCATGTGTCACTGACGTTTCCGGCGGCATCCGTGGAAAACTTGTCTGACCTCATGGACCCGGATCTTGAATCCCGTCTGCGACAGGACGGCCAGGATCTTGAAGCCGTCGTACGGGCTGCGCGACAATCGTGCTATGCGCCAGGCGAGTTGTTCTCACTTCGCGACGAAGAACAGGAACGTACCGTCAAGTTGTGGTTGGAATAGCGGATTGCCCGCGCCGAAAGATCGG